>NZ_JBSGEZ010000003.1:0-264389 GCF_053603155.1 Nocardia sp. NPDC004260
GATAAGCTTCGTAGTCGAGAGGGAAACAGCCCAGATCGCCGGCTAAGGCCCCTAAGCGTGTACTAAGTGGAAAAGGATGTGGGGTCGCGAAGACCTGGAAATCGAATACAGCTCAGCCCACGCGTTCGATGGTGTAGCGGACCAGCCGCTCCAGCGCGTCGTTGGCGGGGCCGCCGGGCAGGGCGGACAGCTCGGCGTAGGCGAGGTCGGCGTAGCCCTGGAGCTTCTCCTTGGCCAGCGCCATGCCGCGGGAGTCGGCGAGCAGGTCGAGCGCCTCTTTCACCTCGTCGTCGGTCTCCAGCGGACGCGCGAGCAGCGCGCGCAGCCGGTCGCCGTCGACGCCCTCCTCGCGCAGCGCGTACAGCACCGGCAGCGTGTGTACACCTTCGCGCAGGTCGGTGCCAGGGGTCTTGCCGGACTGCTCGGAGGCGGAGGAGATATCGATGATGTCGTCGGAGATCTGGAAGGCGGTGCCGACCGCGTCGCCGAGGCGGGCCAGTCGCTCGACGTGCTCGGCATCCGCACCCGAGAAGGTGCCGCCGAAGCGGCCTGCGGCGGCGATGAGCGAACCGGTCTTCTCCCAGACCACGCGCAGATAGTGCTCCACGGGGTCCTGGGATTCGCGGGCGCCCATGGTCTCGCGCATCTGACCGGTGACGAGTTCGGCGAAGGTCTCGGCGATGATGCGCACCGCGTCGGGACCGAGGGTGGAGGTGAGCCGGGACGCGTGCGCGAACAAGTAGTCGCCCGCGAGGATGGCGATGTTGTTCCCCCACCGCGAGTTGACGCTCGGCGCGCCGCGGCGCATCGGGGCCTCATCCATCACGTCGTCGTGGTACAGCGTCGCCAGGTGCACGAGTTCGACGACGGTGCCCGCGGTGACCAGAGCGGGATCGGCGGGGCGCGGGCCGAGCTGTCCGGTGAGGATGGTGAAGAGCGGACGGAATCGCTTGCCGCCGGCCTTGGCCAGGTGCAGCGCCGCCTCCTGGAGGAATTCGGCGCCGTCGGACAGCTCGTCGACGAGGAGTTTCTCCACGTCCGCCAAGCCATTGCGCACGGTGTCGGCCAGCCCGACGTCACCGAGATCGACCCCGGCCACGACCGTGCCCGCGTCGCTCCCGGCTTCGCTGTGCCCGCCGTGCGCCGTGTCCATGATTCGCTCGCTGCGCTCGCTCATGGCCGATGTGCTCATTCCTTCTCCCAGCGATGCGTCCGACCCCACGGTAGAGAACCTAGCGTGTCCCCGTCGGATGGCCCATGAACACCGTCACTCTGTGGCGGATCGTCCACTGTCGCACCGCCTCGCTGGTGACCGTCCACGACGCGAGCGCGACCGCCGTCGACATCGGCGAGACGGCCCTGCGAGTATGGACCGCATGGGTTCACCGGAAGCGAGTCCCGCGCCCGACGAGGACGCGTTGCCCAGCCGGGCCGAGGTGCTGGTCGTCGGCGCGGGCCCGGCCGGATCGGCGTCGGCGGCCTGGGCGGCGCGGGCCGGACGGGACGTAGTGCTCGTCGATTCCGCCGTTTTTCCCAGGGACAAGACCTGCGGTGACGGGCTCACCCCGCGTGCGACCGCCGAATTGGAGCAGCTGGGGCTCGGCGATTGGGTGCGCGCGCACGTCGTCAACCACGGCCTCCGGATGACCGGCTTCGGTCGCGAAGCGCTGCTGAACTGGCCGGGCGGTTCCTTCCCCACGTACGGAAGCGCGGTTCCGCGAACCGAACTCGACGACAAGTTGCGCGAGACGGCGGTGAAGTCGGGCGCGCGCATGGTGGACGGGACGAAAGTAATGGATGTCACCCGGGAGGGTGACCGGGTCACGGGTGTGACGGTGCGTACGGCGGGCGGAACGCGCACCATCGCCTGCCGGACGCTGGTGGTCGCCGACGGGGTGCGTTCGCCGATCGGGCGGCTGCTCGGCCGCGTCTGGCATCGGCAGTACGCCTACGGCACCGCCGCGCGGGCCTACATCAAGTCCGGCCGCAGCGACGACCAGTGGATCACCTCGCATCTGGAGTTGCGCGACGCCTCCGGCGAACTGGTTCCCGGTTACGGCTGGGTGTTCCCGCTCGGCAATGGCGAGGTGAACATCGGTGTGGGGTCGCTGGCCACGGAACGTCGCCCTTCGCACATCGCGTTGAAGCCGCTTTTGGCGCACTACACCGCGCTGCGGACCGAGGAATGGCAATTCGAGGGCTCGCTGCGCGCGGTCGCCTCGGCCCTGCTGCCGATGGGCGGGGCGGTCTCGAACGTCGCGGGGCGCAACTGGGTGCTGATCGGCGACGCGGCGGGGTGTGTGAACCCGCTGAACGGCGAAGGCATCGATTACGGCTTGGAGGGCGGCCACATGCTGGCCGGCCTGCTGGACGAGCCCGACTTCACCACGATCTGGCCGCAGACCCTGCGCGCTCGCTACGGACGCACGTTCTCGGTCGCCCGTCGGATCGCGGGCCTGGCCACGCACCCGCGCATGGTGCCGCTGGGTGGTCCGCCGGTAATGCGGTCGAAGTACTTGCAGCGCACCGCGGTCCGGGTGATGGGCAATCTGGTGACCGACGAGGACGTCGACCTGACCGCGCGGGCGTGGCGGATGGCGGGCCGGGCATCGCTGCGCTTCGACGAGCGTCCGCCGTTCGCTTAGGGACGAGGGCGGCGCGATGGGCGGACAACGAGCGCGCGGCTTGCCCGCGCTGTATCTGCTCCCGCATCTGCGCCGGGCCTCGGACCTCGCGGACCGCCATTACGCCGACCCGCTCCATCTGGAGGAACTGGCGGCGGCCGCCGGGGTGTCGAAATACCACTTCCTGCGCGCGTTCGCCGCGGTCTACGGCCGCACCCGGCCGTGTACCTGGCCGAGCGGCGCATCGAACGCGCCCAGGACCTGCTGCGCTCGACCAATCTGACGGTCACCGAGGTGTGCATGCTGGTCGGCTACAGCAGCCTCGGCTCGTTCAGCAGCAAGTTCCGGCAGCTGGTCGGGGTCACGCCGTCGGAATACCAGGCGAAGTTCGCCGACGGCGCTCCGCGCATCCCCGGCTGTTTCGTGTTCATGCACGGGCTCTCCGACCGCAAGCCGCCCGGCTGACCGAACGGCGCAATTTCGGAGAAGCCGGTGGCGCCGCGCCCGCCATAGCGTGGACCGCATGACGACGATTACGAACGTTTCCCTGGTCACGGTGTACGTGACCGACCAAACCGCCGCGAAAGAGTGGTACGTCGACAAGCTCGGCTTCGTCGAGACCAGCGACGTCACCATGGGCGACAACGGTTTCCGCTGGGTCACGGTCGCGCATCCCGCGCACCCCGAGCTGGAGATCACGCTGATGCTTCCCGGCCCGCCGCTGGACGAGAACTACGCCGACGCCGTCCGGCGGGCGCTGGCCAACGGCACGCACGGCTCGCTCGGCCTGCGGACCGAGAACTGCCAGAAGACCTTCGAGGAGCTCACCGCCAAAGGGGTGGAGTTCGTGCAGCCGCCCGCCGAACGGCCCTACGGGACCGAGGCGATCATCCGGGACAATTCGGGAAACTGGCTGGTCCTGGTGGAGCCGAAGGAGTTCTCGCCGCAGGACTTCGCCTAGGCCGCGACGGCGTTGCCCCGGCACGCTGGGGCAACGCGCTCGCTCAGGCGGTCGACTCGGCGGACAGCCAGTCCTCGATGCATTTGCGCTCGCCGTTGAGCACCCGGTGGAGCAACTGCTCGGCGAGTGGCTCGATCGCGCCGCCGACCACGAGAACCTTTACCCGCACGGTGCCGACGACCTCGATCTCGGAACCTTCCGCGGTGGAACGGATCTCGTAGGACCCCGACATCGCGGTGTTGATGCCGCCGGTGGAGACCTCGAAAGTGCCTTTGGCGACCTCGCCGACCAGCGGCTGCCAGTTGTCGGTGCGGGAGAAGGTGAGTTCGCTCTTGAGCACCTTGCGGACCAGCGCGGGCACCTTGTCCTTCGGAGCCTTCTCGGTCATATGGATGCGAATGGTGCCCGCGCCGTCGGGATGCGACAGGTCAACTGTCGCCGTCTCCGCCTCGGCGAAGCGGGAGCGCCAGACGTCGTCGGTGATGAGTGCCCGGTGGAGATCTTCGACCGGGACTGTGTACGGCACGGTGAAGCTGAATTTTCGGGACATGGCCGCCACCGTAGCCGAGCCGATCGGTAGCCTGTGGCGGTGTCGGAAACCAGCCAGTTCACCAGGCGGCCGATCCGCCTGCGACGGGCCAGGATCGGCGTGTTGATCGCCGCGGCGGCGGTGAGCGTGCTCGTCGGGCTGCTCGTGCTGGCCGCGTGGCGCAACGATTATCTGATCAGCTCGGACAAGGGCAGCACCACGGCCGAGGTGCTCTCGGCGGGACGGCTGCGCTCGGCGGTCATGTACGTCACACCGGACGGCGAGACGCACAATCCGAAGGTCGGCGTGCTCTATCCGACCAACTTGACCGCGGGCGAGCGGATTCGTGTGGAGTACCGCCGCAGCGACCCGGACCTGGTGCGGGTGGAGGGCCGCGACGTGCGCGTCGCCATTCCGCCCGCGTTGTCGGTGATCCTCGTGGTGTGGCTGCTCGCGCTGCCCGCGCTGTGGTTGCTTTCCCGCGCGGGTAGACGCGGTCCCGCGCCGGTGGTCAGGCCCGCGCCGCAGGCCTGAGATCCGCGTCACCGGGAAAGCCGCCGGAGTTCCGATAGTTCGCCGGATCTTTCCGTGCGCTTCACTTCGGCGTGGCGGCGTGGCGCGGTGTGGCGGTCACGCTGGGAGCGTGCGTGTAGCGATCGTCACGGAGTCGTTCCTGCCGAACATGAACGGCGTCGTCAACTCGGTGCTGCGGGTGCTCGAACACTTGGACCGGAACGGGCACGAAGCGCTGATCATCGCGCCGGACACCCCCCGCGGACAGCCCGCCGCATCGCGCCACTACGAGCGCTTCCCGGTCCACCGGGTACCCGCGGTCATGGTCCCGAAGGTCAGTTCGCTGCCGGTCGGGCTGCCCCAGCCGGGCATCGTCTCGGCCATCGAGGACTTCGACGCCGAGGTGGTTCACCTGGCCTCTCCGTTCCTGCTCGGCGCCGGCGGCCTCGGCGCGGCATTGCGGCTGGACCTGCCCACTGTCGCGGTATATCAGACCGACGTGGCCGGCTTCGCCAAGAGTTACGGGCTCGGGCTGGCGAGCCGTGCCGCCTGGGGTTGGACCCGGCGTATCCACGAAGGCGCCACCCGCACGCTGGCCCCGTCCCGGGCCGCCGCAGAGGACCTGGCCAGGCACGGCGTCCCGCGCGTGCACCGGTGGGGGCGCGGCGTCGACATCGCGCGGTTCACGCCGAGCGCCCGCTCCGCGGAACTTCGGGACGCCTGGCTCGCGGGCCGGGACCGCCTGCTGGTGGGCTTCGTGGGGCGGCTCGCGCCGGAGAAGCACGTCGAGCGGCTCGCGGTGCTGGCCGCCGACCCGGACATCCAGCTGGTGATCGTCGGCGACGGGCCGGAGCGTCAGCGGCTGGCCCGGCTGATGCCGACCGCGGTGTTCACCGGCGAACTCGGCGGCGGCGAGCTGGCGCGGGCGTACGCCAGTCTGGACGTCATGGTGCACGCGGGTGAACACGAGACGTTCTGCCAGGGCGTGCAGGAGGCGCTGGCCTCCGGTGTCCCGGTGATCGGTCCCGACGCGGGCGGTCCCCGCGACCTGATCGCCCACTGCCGCAACGGCTATCTGCTTCCGGTGGACCGCTTCAGCGAGTTGCTGCCCAGTGCTGTCGGGGCGCTGCACGATCCGGAGCTGCGGACCCGGTTCGCCGGGGCGGCGCGGAAGTCGGTGCTGTCGCGGACCTGGCCCGCCATCTGCACCGAGTTGATGGGCCACTACACCGAAGTGACCGGCGCGCGGATTCGGTTGCCGCATACGGCATGAACCCGGCCGAAGCATGACGGAGGTATCCACGCGCCGCGCTCGGTTCGTAACAGACCGCGAGTTAGGGTCTTCCCGTGGCGAAAACGCAATCGAACCGGGCCTCGTTGGACAAGCAGCCGCGCGAAGTCGCGGCGATGTTCGATGGCGTCGCCCGGCGCTACGACCTGACCAACACGGTGATCTCCGCCGGACAGGATCGCTATTGGCGCTGGGCGACCCGCAAGGCGCTGGCGGCGCGGCCGGGCGAGCGGCTGCTCGACCTCGCGGCGGGCACCGGTGTATCCACCCTGGAACTGCAGAAATCCGGGGCGTGGTGCCTCGCAGCCGACTTCTCCAAGGGCATGCTCAGCGCGGGCCGGTTCCGCGACGTACCGATGGTGGCGGCCGACGCGATGGCGCTGCCGTTCGCCGACGACTCTTTCGACGCGGTCACCATCTCTTTCGGGCTGCGCAACGTGGCCGACACCGACCTCGCCCTGCGCGAGATGCTGCGGGTCACCAAGCCCGGCGGCAGGCTGGTGGTGTGCGAGTTCTCCGCGCCGGTGCTGCCGGTGTTCCGCACGGTGTACCTGGAGTACCTGATGAAAGCGCTGCCCAAGGTGGCGCGCGTAGTGAGCAGTAATCCCGAAGCCTACGTCTACCTGGCCGAATCGATCACGGAGTGGCCCAATCAGCGCAGGCTGGCGATGCGGATCGCGGCGAACGGGTGGTCGTCGGTGAAGTGGCGCAACCTCACCGGGGGCGTAGTGGCCCTGCACCGCGCCTACAAGCTGGACTGAGCCGGAGATCTGGATCACACCTCACCGACCGATCCGGAAGCGGTGAGGAGGAATGTCACCTGGCGATAACGCGAGGTAAATCCGGCGCAATCGGCGGTCCGCATGATCGGAGACATGACCGATCCAGTGACCGGCCGCGGCGACGGCACCGCCCGAACGGCGTGCTCGTACTGCGGCGTCGGCTGCGGGATAACGGTGTCGACCGCCGCCCACGGCGCGGGCAAGCCGGTGATCGCCAAGGTCAGCGGTGACAAACTGCATCCGGCGAACGCGGGCAGGCTGTGCACCAAGGGGGCGACCCACGCGGAGTTGATGCGCACCCCAGGACGGATGGAGACCGCCTACCGGCGCTTCGAGCGCGGCCAGGTTCCGGTGCCGTTCCCCGTCGACGAGGCCGTCCACGAGGCTGCCACTCGCTTGCGCGCGATTCTCGACGAACACGGTCCGGACGCGATCGCGCTGTACGTCTCCGGGCAGATGTCGCTGGAGGCGCAGTACCTCGCGACCAAACTCGCCAAGGGTTATCTGCGCACGGTGCACATCGAGGCGAACTCGCGACTGTGCATGGCCAGCGCGGGCACCGGGTACAAGCAGTCGCTCGGCGCGGACGGACCGCCGGGCTCCTACGACGACTTCGAGCACGCGGACCTGTTCTTCGTCATCGGCGCGAACATGGCCGACTGCCACCCCATCCTTTTTCTCCGGATGGCCGATCGCCTGAAGGCGGGGGCGAAGCTCATCGTGGTCGACCCGCGCCGCACCGAGACCGCCGCGCGCGCCGACCTGTTCTTGCCGATCGCGCCCGGCACGGATCTCGCGCTGCTCAACGGTTTGCTGCACCTGCTGGTCGCAGGCGGCCACATCGACGCGGAGTTCATCGCCGAGCACACCGAGGGCTGGGACGCGATGCCGGAGTTCCTGGCCGACTATCCGCCGGAGCGCGTGGCCGAGATCACCGGACTGGCCGAGGCCGACATCCGGACCGCGGCCGAATGGATCGGCGCGGCGGGCGAGTGGATGTCGCTGTGGACGATGGGACTCAACCAGTCCACACACGGCACCTGGAACACCAACGCGCTGTGCAACCTGCACCTGGCCACCGGCGCGATCTGCCGTCCCGGCAGCGGGCCGTTCTCGCTCACCGGGCAGCCGAACGCGATGGGCGGGCGCGAGATGGGGTACATGGGCCCCGGCCTGCCCGGCCAGCGCAGCCTGCTCTCCGCCGAGGACCGCACGTTCGTGGAGACCGCGTGGGAACTGGCGCCCGGCACCCTGCGCACCGAAGCCGGGCCCGGCACGGTGGAGATGTTCCGTGAACTGGCCGAAGGAACGATCAAAGCGGCCTGGATCATCTGCACCAACCCCGTCGCCACGGTGTCGAACCGGAAGACCGTGATCGCGGGGTTGGAGGCGGCCGAACTGGTGATCGCCCAGGACGCCTACACCGAGACCGCGACCAACGCCTACGCCGACCTGCTGCTCCCCGCCACGCTGTGGGCGGAGGCCGACGCGGTGATGGTGAATTCCGAACGCAACGTGACCCTCCTGCAGCAGTCGGTCCCGCCCATCGGCGACGCGCGGCCGGACTGGCGGATCATCGCCGACGTCGCCACCGCCATGGGATTCCCCGGCTTCGACTTCGCCTCCAGCGCCGAGATATTCGACGAGATCAAGCGGTTCGCGAATCCCGCTACCGGCTACGACCTGCGCGGCGTGAGCTATGCGGCGCTGCGCGAAGGGCCGATGCAGTGGCCGTGCCCGGAGCCGGACCGCAGGCGCAACCCGATCCGTTACGTCAACGACGGCGTCAGCCAGACGCTGTTCGTCGACGAGAACGGCCACCGGCCCCGGCTGGCCTTCGCCACGCCGAGCCGCCGTGCGGTGTTCTGGCCACGGCCGCACCTGCTGCCGGAGGAGATGCCCGACGACGACTACCCGTTCCTGCTGAACACCGGCCGCCTGCAGCATCAGTGGCACACGATGACCAAGACCGGCAAGATCGACAAACTGACCAAGCTGAACGGCACACCGGTCGTCGAGGTGCATCCGGCCGACGCCGAGCGGCTCGGTCTGCGCACGGGCGACCAGCTCGAGATCGCCTCCCGCCGTGGCCGTGCGGTGCTTCCGGTGCAGGTCAGCGACCGAGTGCGGCAAGGCGACTGCTTCGTGCCGTTCCATTGGAACGACGAGCAGGGCGAATACCTGACCATCAACGCGGTCACCAACGACGCGGTCGATCCGGCCTCGCTGCAACCGGAGTTCAAGGCCTGCGCGGTGGCGCTACGCCGGGTGGCTTCCGTGCCGCAGCCGCAGGCTCCCGCCGCGCTGCCCGCGGCTCAGGCGGCGCACCCGCTGGCCGCCACGCTCGGCCTCGGCAGCGGCACCGCCCCCACGCTCAGTGAGACCGAGCGGATCTACCTCAGCGGCTATCTGGCGGCGCTGCAAGCGCTTCCGGTGACCGGCCAGCCCGTGCTTCCGGAGACGGCGCCGATGTCCGCGCACACCAGGCTGTGGGTCGACGGGCTGCTGGCCGGGATGTATTCGCGTAGTGCGGCGACCACGACGGACACGGGCGCCGCCGCTCGCACGGTCACCGTGCTGTGGGCCTCGCAGACCGGCAACGCCGAAGAGTTCGCCGCCGCCGTCGCGGCACATCTCGCCGAGCACGAATTCACACCGCGCCTATCGAACCTGGACTCCTGCGACCCGGGTGCGCTCCAGGGCGACGTGCTGGTGGTCAGCAGCACGTTCGGCGACGGAGGTCCGCCGGACAACGGAGCCGATTTCTGGGATCGGCTGGCCGCCAGCGTCGTGCGGCTGACCGGGGTGCGTTACGCCGTGTTCGCGCTCGGCGACTCCTCCTATAACGACTTCTGCGGTTACGGTCGCAAACTCGACCAGAAATTCGCCGAACTGGGCGCGACCCGATTGCTCCCGCGCGTCGACAGTGAACCCGACTACCAAGACGCGGCACAGCGCTGGCTCGATGACGTGCTCGCCGCCTTGGGCGACGGCCCGGCCGAGGACCCTGCCGATTCGCCGCTGACCGGTGCGGCCACGCCGAGCCGACCCACGCCCCGTTGCGGCGGGGTGGCCACAGTGGAGTCGCCGAGCATCGCCCCGGCACTCGGCCGCACCCGCGCCGCACCGTTCACCCGCGCCGCGCCGCTGCGTGCCGCACTGGTGCGCAACGAGTTGCTCTCCGCCGCGGGAGCACCGAAAGAGGTGCGCCGCTTCGCGTTCGATCTACGCGGCTTGGACGTCGCGTACGAAGTGGGCGATTCGCTGGGCGTCTGGCCGCTGAACAGCACCGCTCTGGTCAGCGAATGGCTGACCGCCACCGGGCTGGACGGTCGCCGCGTGGTAGAAGTCGACGAACGCGAAGTTCCTTTGGCCGATGCGCTGCGCACGCACTTCGACATCACCAAGGTCGGTCCGGATCTGCTCGGCTTCCTCGCCGAGCGCAACCCCAGCGGCAAACTCGCCAAACTGCTGCGCCGAGACAATCGCAACGAGCTGGCGAACTACCTGTGGGATCGGCAGGCCGTCGACGTGCTGCGCGATTTCCCCGTGCGGGCCGATCTGGTGGAGTGGCTCGGCACTCTGAAAAAGCTGCAGCCGCGCCAGTATTCGATCTCGTCGAGTCCGCGGGTCAGCCCGGACGAAGTGGAGCTGACCGTTGGCATCGTGCGCTACGGCGACCCGGCGGCCACCGGCTCGGCGGCGCGGCGCGGCGGCGTTTGCTCGACCTTCCTCGCCGATCGCGCCGACCTCACCGACACGGCGGTGCCGATCTTCCTGCAGCGCGCACCGCATTTCCGTCCTCCGGCCGACCCGACCGCGCCGATGATCATGGTGGGCCCCGGCACCGGCATCGCCCCCTTCCGCGGATTCCTTCAGGAGCGCAGGGCCCTCGGCTGCACCGGGCGCAACTGGCTGTTCTTCGGCGATCAGCACGCGGCGCACAATTTCTACTACCGCACCGAGCTGGAGGACATGTTCCGTTCCGGCTTCCTGACCCGGCTCGACCTGGCCTTCTCCCGAGACCAGCGGGAACGGATCTACGTGCAGCACCGCATGATCGAGCACGGCGCCGAGCTGTGGTCCTGGCTGCGCGACGGCGCCCACTTCTACGTCTGCGGCGACGCCAGCCGTATGGCCAAGGACGTCGACGACGAGCTCCTACGAATCGCCCGCATCCACGGCAAACTCGACGAGGACGGCGCACTGGCATTCAAGAAGCAACTCGTCGCCGAAAAGCGTTACGTCCGCGACGTGTACTGACCGACCGTATCGCCAGGCCACAGCGCCCCACATGGCGTCCCACATATCGTCGAACGCAACGAGGCGGCGCTGACTCCGCCGATCGCCATGCGGTTCTCGCCCGACACGCTGCTCGCGTACTACCGGCGTATCCCGCAGGACGGTTCACAAGGCAGCGCCACAACTTCGTGGGACTGGTGGATGGTGCTGATGTCCACCACCTCGGTGAGGCGATGTACGACCTGGACCGCCTCGGCGGTCCGGCCGTGATCACGATCGGCAAGTTCGGCTGCACCGCGACGCCGACCCGAGCGAACTGATCGTTCGACACGCTCACACCGCGGGCGGGTTCAGCCGGGTGAAGTCCGGGAGCCGGTAGTACGGGTAGTAAGGGTAGGGCGGGGTGGTGGCGCTGGCTTTGTCCAGGCGGGCGATCTGGTCGGCGTCGAGTGCCCAGCCGATCGCGCCGAGGTTCTGGCGCAGTTGCTCCTCGTTGCGGGCGCCGACGATGACCGTCGCGACGGTGGGGCGGCGCAGCAGCCAGTTGAGGGCGATCTGCGGGACCGTCTTGCCGGTTTCGGCGGCCAGCTCGTCGAGGACGTCGACCACGTCGTAGAGCTTCGCGTCGTCTACCGGAGGGCCCGCCGCGGCGGTGCGGTGCAGGCGGCTGCCTTCCGGAAGCGGTTGTCCGCGGCGGATCTTGCCGGTGAGCCTGCCCCAGCCGAGCGGGCTCCAGACCACGGCGCCGACGCCCTGGTCGCGGCCCAGCGGCATCAGCTCCCATTCGTAGTCCCGCCCGACCAGTGAGTAGTAGACCTGGTGCGCGACGTACCTGGTCAGCCCGTTGCGATCCGCCGCGGCAAGGGATTTCATCAGCTGCCAACCCGCGAAGTTGGACGCGCCGACATAGCGGATCTTGCCCGCCCGCACCAGATCGTCCAGCGCGGCGACGACTTCCTCGACCGGCGTGCCCGCGTCGAAGGCGTGCAGCTGGAACAGATCGATGTAGTCGGTGCCCAGCCTGCGCAGCGATCCCTCCACCGCACCGATCAACCTGGCCCGGCCGGAACCGGCGTCCCGCGGACCCGGTCCGGTCGGCAGCGTCGCCTTGGTGGACAGCAGCACCCGATCGCGTCTGCCCTTCACGGCGGCGCCGAGCACTTCTTCGGAGGCGCCATCGGAGTAGACGTCGGCGGTGTCGAACATGCTCACGCCTGCGTCCAAACTGATGTCGACCAGCCGTCGCGCCTGTTCGGCATCGGTATCGCCCCACGCACCGAACAGTTCGCCGCGCCCGCCGAAGGTGCCCGCACCGAAACTCAACACCGGGACGTGCAGGCCCGACGCGCCGAGCCGCCGGTACTCCATTTGCGTCTCACCCGTCCGCACGTTCACTGGACCACCCCCCTAAAGGGTCTGTAGTTCCATTAACACTTCGGACGGTACACCCCTTCGCGCGTAAATGAAACTGGAGTACCGTTATGCCCATGGATGACGCGACCCCCGGCTCTGTCCGGCCCGGCGGACGGACCGCCCGGGTCCGCGCGGCCGTACTGCGAGCCGCGGGCGACCTGCTGGCCGAACGCGGCTTCGCCCACTTGGACCTCGCCGAGGTCGCCACGCGCGCCGAGGTCGGCAAGACCACCGTCTACCGCCGCTGGCGCACACCCACCGGCCTGATCGCGGACCTGCTGGTCGACATGGCCGAGCAGTCGCTGCCGCACGCCGACACCGGCTCGCTCCTCGGCGATCTCATTGCCAATGCCCGCCTGGTCGCGAAAACCCTGTCCGATCCCCGCCAAGGCAGGCTCTTCCGCGCCGTGATCGCGGCCGCCACCTGCGACGAGTCCACCGCGGCCGCCCTGCGCCGCTTCTACGACGTGCGTCTCACCGAATGGTCGGCCTGCGTGGCGGCCGCCATCGCACGCGGCGAAGCGCCCGAGCGCACCGACGCACGCGCGGTGCTGTCCGCGGTCTCGGCACCGCTGTACTACCGGCTGCTCGCCAGCGGCGATCCGATCGATGACATCGTGGCGGACCGCGCGGCCCGCGCCGCCGTCGATGCCGTACGGGCGGGCACGTTCGTGTCCGCCGCCGACTAGCCGAGCACCGCTCCCCGGTCACCCGCGGCCCAGTCGGCGCGGCGACCGGTGAAAGCGAGGACTCGTTCCAAGGCGGTGGCATCGGCCACGACCGGCACCACCGGCCCGAACAGACCGGGCACCCCTTCGGCGGGTGTGCCGCTCAGCATGTCCAGCAAGGTCGCCAGATCTTCGGCGGCACACGAAAACGGCTGACCGGTGGCCTTCGCGAGATCCCAACCGTGCACGACCACCTCGTCCAGCGCGATCCTCGCCATCACCGGGGCGGGCTCGTTCACCCCACCCGCCTCCGTGTCGCCGTCCCAGGCCGCCGGCTCCCGCCACGCCGCCACCAAGGCATCGAGCTGCGCCGGAATGCGCTCACGCCAGTCCTCCGCCAAGGCGCGCTCGGCAGGGGCGCCGGGCGCGACGGAACCGCCGACGGCCTCCTTGGTCGCCGACTGACGGAATGCCTCGGTCAGATCGACTACGTGGGCGAGCAGATCGCGGACCGTGGTGTCGGCGCACGGTGTCGGCGCCGTGAGCTGGTCGTCGGCGATGCCGCCGACGACGGTCGCCAGAGTGGCGGCCGCGGGCTCGAAATCGAACTCGGGATTCATCGGGCCTCCTCGGGGTGTGGACGTCTCCGGAAATAGAGACGGAACGAGACGCCGAAATTGAGCGGCGAGGCGTTCCGCAATCAACCCGTAGCGGCGAAAAGCCCTGGAAAAGCGGACAATTGAAAGATGAAGGGTGATCGGGTGGAGATCGTCGTCGACGTCGGCGACGGGTCCCGCAGTTACGAGATCGCGGCTACCCGAGCGGGTAGGCGGGTCGAGGTCAGGATCGCGCGAGGCGTGGTCGAAGTCAGCGAAGTGACGCGATCGGGGACGGCCGTGCGGACCGCGCGGTTCATGGCCGGGCGCATGCTCGCGCTGGTCGAACACCCCGCGGACGCGACGGCGGCGCGGGTGGGCGAAGCGCGACAACACTGAGCGCCGGGTGCTTGCCGTACGCCCGGACCGCGGGCATCCTCGATGCAGTCCGAGTTGATCGTCCGCCTCGATTGCGGCGTGCCACGACGGGTATGCCGATCGAGAGGCCTACGCGGAGAGGAGCGCACGATGTCAGATCCCCTTGCCGACGCGATCCCGGAGGCCGATCTCGCCGAGCAGTCCATTCCGGCGTATCCGGAGGAGCCAGTGCTCGACGACGAGCCCGAGGAAGACGAAGCCGTCGTACGGGCGACTCTGGAACGCGACACCTTCGAGGCGAACCCGGCGGACGTCATCGAACAGTCCATCCCGGTTCCGATCGATGACGAACCCGAGGACGAATCCGGCTACTGACCGCCCGGTCAGGGCTGGATCTTGGCCCGCACCGTCGCGTGTAGTTCCCGCAAGCTGGACCGCTCGGTGGCCACCTCGAGCACCCGCATGCCATGGGCGTTCCCGGTCAGCTCGACCGCCAGCTGCTGCGGATCCACCTGCCGGTGCGGGATGCGATAGGCGGCGCACAAGGCGGCGAGATCCATGCCGTGCGGGGTGCCGAAGACTCGCTCGAACACGCCCGCGTATTGCGGATCGCCCTGCTCGAGCAGTTCGAAGATGCCGCCGCCGTCGTCGTTGGCGACGACGATGGTCAGATCGGCGGGCCGCGGCTCGCCCGGCCCGATCAGCAGGCCGGACGCGTCGTGCAGGAAGGTCAGGTCACCGATCAGGGCGATGGTGCGCCCGTCGTGGTGCAGAGCGGCGCCGACCGCGGTGGACACCGTGCCATCGATACCCGCTACGCCGCGATTCGACAGCACCCTGATCCCCGGACGCGGATGCGACACCAGCGCCGCGTCCCGCACCGGGTTCGAGGCGCCGAGCAGGAGTTGGTCACCGTCGCGCAGCGAGTCCATCACGACCGCGGCGACGTGCAGCCCGGTCGGCTTGGGGTGCCGCGCGAGTGCGCCACGCACCACTTGGTCGGCTCTCGCGTTCAGTTCGCGGCAGCGCTCGAGCCATTGTGCGCTGGGTGCGCCCACGGTGACGGCGCGGGTACCGGTGCCGACCACGTTGCCGGACACGTCGGGCCAACGCGGACCGGTGGTCAGCGCGTAGACCCGGACGTCCGGGTCGGCGAGCACCTTCGATACCTGCCGGTGCAGGGTCGGGCGGCCGGTGATGATCGCCTGCGTCGGCCGCAACAGCGGCAGCACGAGGGGATGCAGCGCGGGACCGTGCATGGGGGCGGTCGGCTCGGCGACGGTGGGCAGATGCGCCAGCTCCGGCCGCAAGCCTGCGCCGTGTCCGGAGATCACGACCGTGTCGGGCGTGAGGTCGAGATCGAGCGGCACGTCCAAGGTGGCGTATTGGGTGTCGGTCCAGGCGCACTCCCCCGCGCGGCCCGCCGGAGCCGTTTCACCCGGTTTCAAGTCGGGGACCAAGGGCTCGCGCAGCGGTACATCGAAGTGCACCGGGCCCGCGTTGCCGGAGCGGGTACCGCGCGCCGCCGCGAGCACCCGGCAGACCGCCGAGCGCCACTGGCTGTTCTGCCGGCCGTAGGGCGGGTGCTCGGCGTCGCCCGGCTCCTCCTCCGCGAGACCGAGCGAGATGGTAGCGCGAACCTGGCTGCCGAACAGGCCGAACTGTTCGACGGTCTGATTGGCGCCGGAGCCGAGCAGCTCGTAGGGCCGGTTCGCGCTGAGCACCACCAACGGGACCCGAGCGTAGTTCGCCTCCAGCACGGCAGGCCCGAGGTTGGCCACCGCGGTACCCGAGGTCATCACGACCGGGACCGGGAGCCGGCTCGCGATCGCGAGCCCGACGGCGAGGAAGCCCGCCGTTCGCTCGTCGATCCGCATGTGCAGGCGCAGTCGCCCGGCCGAATCGGCGGCTTGCAGGGCGAATGCCAGCGGAGCGTTCCGGGAGCCGGGGCACAGGACGACATCCCGCACGCCCCCGCGCACGAGTTCGTCGACGACGACCTGCGCTTGTGCTGTAGACGGGTTCACGCCTCCAGACTGGCAGACAGTCGACCAGAAGTCCGCGCCGGGAGGTTCGCAATCACACTGTGTCGTCGCACACGGGCCCATTCGCGGCCGGGTTGACTTCCAATGGCGGCAAGCTCCGAGCGAAATCGTCATAGCGATCGGCCGCGAGTAACAGCAGTGCGGCCGACATATGACGGCGGCCACCACCAGGTCAACGGCCACCATGCCGACAAAGCCGCCAGCGCAAACACCCGGACAGCACCCCGGAAGACACACGAGGAAGCCGCAGATCTGGCCTCATCCGCAACCGCAGACGCTGAATCTTTACGAACACGACACCTGAGGCAGGGCTCAGACCGTATCCCGCCTCGGCACGCGACAGCACCGGCTCAACTACCGGTTTCGAGCGAAGCGAGACCGAGCATGCGCCGTTCGCGGCCCGGCTCGCGTCCGAGTGGCCGCCGCGTCCGCGACGAAGTCGCCAGCGGTGGTCGCTCGGACGCGAGCCATAAGGGGGCCGCGAACACCCAGCGCCGCAGGCGCTGGAAAAACGACAGAGCTGATTACCCGGCGTGCTTCTGGATCAGGTCGCCGACCCGCGGCAGCGCCTCGATGACGTTCTTCTTCGCCGAGGAACGCATCGAGGAGTAGACCTTCTGCAGGGCAGGGCGGCTGGAGGACTCGGCCCGGGCGTCGGTGACGGCGAGCAATGCCTCGGCGACCTCATCGGACTTGGCGACGAGCAGATCGGCGAACTTGCCGGAGCCCGACGCCGTGTACTCCTGCCAGAACGGCTCCAGCTGCGCGACCAGCTTGGGCGCCAACGACTCCAGCGCATCGGGCACGATGGACGGGCTGATCTTCTTGACCGCCGCGTAGCCACCCTTCACAGCCAGGCCGGACGCACCACCCTTGTCCGACACCTCGGCGTCGAGAACCTCGACGGCATCGGCAAGGAAAGCCGGGCGCTTCGCGTCGTCGAGCAGGGATTCAGACAGTGCTGCAACCACTTTCAGGTTCCTCCGGATCGGTATCGATGAACGAGCGAGGGCAACTATACGTGCCCGCGCCAGCATTCACCCGGCTACGGCTGCCACGGTAGCAACTCGACCATCAGACCTTCGCAGTCTGCGAGGAGATCGCCCTGCTCATCGAGCAATTCGGCGGTGATAAAAGTTTTTCGTCCTTCGATCCGATCGACCCGTCCGCGAACCGTCAGTTCCGTCTCGAGCGGAGTGATCTTGCGGTAGTTGACGTGAAGATACGCGGTGCGGCTGATCGGCCGTCCGGCGTAATGCACGATCATGCCGAGCAGATCGTCGAACAGCAGCGGCAGCACACCGCCGTGCGCGGCGCCGTTGCCGCCGAGATGGAAGCGGCGGAACACACCCGTCATCTCGATGCCGTCCGGCCCCGCCTCGACCACCCGCCACGGCAACAGCAGAAGGCTTCCCCGCCCGGGCAATTCGACCGCGCGGCCCGCCGGTCCATGCAACTCGGGGGCGCGGTAGGGCTCGAGCAAGTCGATCAGCTCGCGGGCTTTGGCCTGCGCGGCCCCGAAGACATCGTCCGGTGCGTTCGCGCTCACCGCGAGATCCTGCAACGTCCGCATGGCTTCGATGAACCCGCCGAAGTTCGGCCCGACCTTCGCGGGTGTGACCTTCGGAAACCCGCCGTGCTTCTCGTACCGGGATCCGTCCACCGCGCTCCGGTCTATAACCGGTTTCACTCGCTCGCTCATACTTGCACGGTAACGCGTAGTTTTACACCGTCAAATCAAAGTCTCGCCAACCCTGCGCGGAATTCCCGGGTTCCCGGCGATTCGACCGCACCGCTCGCCTCCGCGGTGGTTGGAACGCAAGTCCCGGTCGTCGCCGCTCCCGGGCCCGACCACGACTTTCGAGCGAAGCGAGACCTAGCATTGCCCGGTGACGTTCAATCCGAAGCTGTGGCGCCCCGTTCCGGGATTCGAGAACCTGACCGACATCACCTATCACCGGCACATCGAGCAGGGCACCGTGCGTGTCGCGTTCGACCGGCCGGAGGTGCGCAACGCGTTCCGCCCGCACACGGTCGACGAACTCTACCGGGCACTCGACCACGCGCGGATGACTCCGGACGTCGGCGCGGTGCTGCTCACCGGTAACGGCCCCAGCCCCAAGGACGGCGGTTGGGCCTTCTGCTCCGGGGGTGACCAGCGCATCCGCGGTCGCAGCGGATACCAGTACGCCAGCGGCGAGACGGCCGACACGGTCGATCGGGCCCGCGCGGGCCGCCTGCACATCCTGGAGGTGCAGCGGTTGATCCGTTTCATGCCGAAGGTGGTGATCGCGCTGGTGAACGGCTGGGCCGCGGGCGGAGGTCACAGCCTGCACGTGGTCTGCGATCTGACCTTGGCCAGCCGCGAGCACGCCCGGTTCAAGCAGACCGACGCCGACGTGGGCAGCTTCGACGGCGGCTACGGCAGCGCGTACCTGGCCAAGATGGTCGGCCAGAAGTTCGCCCGGGAGATCTTCTTCCTGGGCCGCCCCTACACCGCCGAGGAGATGCACCAGATGGGCGCGGTGAACAAGGTCGTCGACCACGCGGAGCTGGAGGACGTCGCGCTGGAGTGGACCGCCGACATCAACGGCAAGTCCCCGCAGGCGCAGCGCATGCTGAAGTACGCGTTCAATTTGCTCGACGACGGACTCGTGGGCCAGCAACTTTTCGCGGGCGAGGCGACCAGGATGGCCTACATGACCGACGAAGCCGTCGAGGGCCGCGACGCGTTCCTGCAGAAACGCAAGCCGGACTGGACCCCCTACCCCTGGTACTTCTGACATGGACATCCTCAGCAGCCGGATCATCCTGCGGCCCGCCGACTACCAGGCCACGCTCGCGTTCTACCGGGACGGGCTGGGACTGGCCATCGCGCGGGAGTATCCGGGCGGCACGGTCTTCTTCGCGGGACAGTCGCTGATCGAGGTGGCCGCGCACGGCGGGTCCGGAAAATCGTCGTCGTTCGAGGGCGCGATCTGGCTCCAGGTGCGCGACGTCTCCGCCGCCGCCGTGGAACTGGCGCTGAAGGGCATCGCGATCGATCGCGCCCCCGTCGAGGAGCCGTGGGGTCTGCACGAGATGTGGATACGCGATCCAGACGGGGTGCCGATCGTTCTGGTGGAGGTCCCCCCGTCCCATCCGATCCGGCGGGATTCCCGCTGGCAGGCGCCGTAGCAACGGTTCCATTCGGTAGTTCGGCGGGCCGCACCGAGTTGCCAACGCGTCGACCGGCGAGGACGATAACGCTCGGATGGCCACCCGACCGCCGACGTCCGGGCCGGCTGTGTCCGTGTCCCGTCCGACGAGTGAATCGCAGTCTCGATGCCTGTCCCACTTGATCCCCGATCCGACCGGGTGGCCGCGCTATGGGCGCGCCACTCCGGCATACCGACCCGTTCCGCACGCGGCGGCGCGGGCATGACACGATCCCTACCGTGAGGGAGTGCAGCGAGCGAGCCATGGGCACAGCGGCTCTGGGCACCACCGAGCCGGGCAAGCGGCGAGGCATGGCATGACCAAGAAACTGCGTACCTTGCCGATGCCGACCGGGTCCGGTCTCGGCGACGTCATGCCCCACCTACGGGAGGCGCTGGAAGGTAACGGGGCTGCCTGGCTACCCATTCCCACCAGCGATCGGCGCGAGGCTAGGCGCCTGAGCGACGCTTTGTCGCCGGGCGAGCCGATCGACGAAGACATCGCTCTGGTGGTGACCACCTCTGGCACCACGGGCATACCGAAGGGCGCGATGCTCAGCTCGTCGGCCCTGCGCGCCAGCGGCACCGCTACCCACGACCGGCTCGGCGGCCCCGGCACCTGGTTGCTGGCCCTGCCGACCCATCACATCGCCGGTATCCAGGTGCTGTTGCGCAGCATCCTGGCGGGGACCGAACCCACCGTGCTCGACGTGTCCGGCGGATTCCTGCCCGAGGCCTTGGCGGGCGCCATCTCGGGTATGCGCGGTGAGCGGCGCTACACGGCCCTGGTGCCGACTCAGCTGATCAAAGCGTTGGAGTCGCCGGTCGCCGCCACCGCGCTGGCCCAGCTCGACGGTGTGCTGGTGGGCGGCGCGGCCACTCCGCTGCCGGTCTACGAGCGCGCGCGAGCCGCGGGCATCACCGTGGTGCGCACCTACGGCATGAGCGAGACCTGCGGCGGTTGCGTGTACGACGGCGTGCCGCTGGAGGGCACGAAGGTCCGTATCGAAGAGGGCCGGGTGGTGCTGGGCGGCGCGATGATCGCCTCCGGCTACCGCAATCAGCCCGACCATCCCGCCTTCGCCGAGCCGGGCTGGTTCCGCACCGAGGACGCGGGCACCTTCGACAACGGCGTATTGAGCATCACCGGGCGGCTGGACGAGGCGATCACGACCGGCGGCCTGCTGGTGATCCCGCAGGTGGTCGAGGCCGTGCTGATCAACCACCCGGCCATCAGGGAGGTGGTCGTCCTCGGCTTGCCCGACGAACGGCTCGGCCAGCGCGTCGCGGTCGCGGTGATCCCCGCGCCAGGCGCCACCCCCAGCCTCCCCGAGCTGCGCGAATACGTCTCCGCCGAACTGGACTCCATCGCGGCCCCCCGCGAACTAGCCGTCCTCGACGAATTCCCGCTCCGCGGCCCCGGCAAGCCCGATCGCGCCAAACTGCGCGAATACCTCTTGGCCGAGTCGACCCGCTAGCGGATCGCCGGGCAGCGCACGCTTTAGCGGCCTGCCGCCACGGGTTGCATTTTCTCGACGCCTTCGCGGCCCCTGATCGTCGTACCACTGCCGACGAAGACGCCGTCGGCGAACAGCGCGCCGACACCGGCGAAATCCCCGGCGTCGACCAGCTGGCCACCGCAGTGGCCGCCGCGTCCGCGACGAAGGAGCAAGCGGCGGTCGCTCGGACGCGAGCCACAAGAGGGCCGCGAACACGCCGCGACGAAGTCGCGGCCATAACAGCACGGCGCAAGAGCCGTGCAAGTCTGGGCATCCACAGTTGTCCACATGACTTCTTTCGCACCCACTTCAGCGCTCGCCGTCGAGGCGGACGGCCTGGTCAAGGTGTTCGGGGAACAGCGGGCCGTCGACGGTGTGTGCCTGGCGGTGCCGCAGGGCTCGGTGTACGGCGTGCTCGGACCGAACGGCGCAGGCAAGACCACGACCATCCGCATGCTCGCGACCCTGTTGCGACCGGACGGCGGCAGCGGACGCATCTTCGGCCACGACGTGGTCGCCGAGCCGACGGCCGTCCGCTCGCTCATCGGCGTCACGGGGCAGTACGCCTCGGTCGATGAGGACCTGAGCGCCACCGAGAACCTGATCGTCTTCTCCCGACTGCTCGGCCTGAGTCGCGTCGACGCCCGGCGCAAGGCGGCCGAGCTGCTGGAGGAGTTCGACCTCACCGAGGCGGCGAACAAGCCGCTGCGGCACTTCTCCGGCGGTATGCGACGCCGCCTCGACCTGGCGGCCAGTCTCATCGCGACCCCGCCGCTGCTGTTCCTCGACGAACCGACCACCGGGCTCGACCCGCGCACCCGCGCCCAGATGTGGGAGACCATCCGCCGCCTCGTCCGCGAAGGCGCGACGGTGCTGCTCACCACCCAATACCTCGACGAGGCCGACCAACTGGCCGACCGGATCGCGGTGATCGACCGCGGCAAGGTGATCGCCGACGGCACGGCCGACGAACTGAAGGCCTCCGTGGGCGGTTCGTCGCTGCATCTGACGCTGGTCGATCGCGGCCAGCTCGACGAGGCGCGCCGCATCATCGGCGATTTCCTCGGCGTCGAAGCGCAGATCACCCCGGAGGCCGGGCGGCTCACCGCGCCGCTGGCCGACGCGGGTGTCACCGCCGATCTGCTGATCCGACTGCGCGAGTGGGAGGTCGGCATCGATGAGATCACTGTGACCAAGCCGAGCCTGGACGAGGTCTTCCTCACCATCACCGGCCACCCGGCCGAGGACACCACCGACGATTCCGCGAAAAGCGCGGCATGAGCGTCCGGACCGCAGGCGGCAGCCTGCGTGACCACGCCGGATCCCGCGCACGCAGAGAAGGAGCACGACCATGACCACCATCACCGCGCCCGAGACGCGCCGAACGGCGCCGACGAAGATCCCCGACGTGAGCAACCACGTTCCGCTCGTCCAAGCGGCGGCGAACTCGTTCACCATGGCCTACCGCGGCCTGCTGAAGATCAAGCACAAGCCCGAGCAGCTGTTCGACGTGACGATCCAGCCGATCCTGTTCACCGCGCTGTTCGCCTACATCTTCGGCGGCGCCATCGGCGGCAGCGTGCAGGACTACCTGCCGGTCCTGATTCCCGGCATCCTGGTGCAGACCGTGGTGCTCACCTCGGTCGTCACCGGCACCCAGTTGCGCGAGGACATGGACAAGGGCGTCTTCGACCGGTTCAAATCCCTGCCGATCGCCTGTGTCTCGGCGCTGGCCGGCGCTCTGCTGGCGGATATGGTGCGCTACGCCCTCGCCACCGTGCTCACCATCGTCGTCGGCGTCGCCATCGGTTATCGCCCGGAGGGCGGTGTGCTCGGGGTCGTCGCGGCGGCTCTGGTCATCGTCTTCTGCTCGTTCGCGATCAGCTGGATCTGGGCGCTGGTCGGGGTCACCGGCAAGAGCGCGGCGGGCGTGCAGGGCATCTCGATGATGATCATGTTCCCGCTCACTTTCATGTCCGGCGCCTTCGCGCTGGTGAGCACGATGCCGGGCTGGATGCAGGGCCTCAATCACGTGAATCCGGTGTATTACATGGTGAACACGTGCCGCGGGTTGATGAACGGCGCCGCCTTCGGCAGCGATCTGGCTTGGTCGCTGATCGGCTCGCTGGTCGTCATCGCGATCTTCGCCCCGCTCACGGTCAAGGCGTACATGCGCCGGGCGTGACCGATCACCGCACCACGGCGGGCCGGGTGACATCGTCACCCGGCCCGCTTTTCGCTGTGCTGCCGCGCGCGACGGTTGGATTCCTCGCACAAACCAGATCACCGGCGTCGACTGATCAGTGAGCGTCGACCAGGCCTTGCAGCAATTTCATGATGCGATCCGCGGACCTGTTCCGGCGCAGGTGGCCGAGGCGGCGGCGGGCTTCGGCGACCGGGCCGGGACCGAGCTTCGCGGTCGCCGCGTCCAAGTGCCGTTGCCACCGCATCGAGGGAAAGTCCTGTCGGCACATGACGTTCGGGGCCAGGATGAGCAAGTCGAGCCCCACCGTGACCTCGCGGTCGACGGCGATGAGGTACGAGCCGATCGCGCAGGCGACGCCGCCGATCTGCGGCAGGTCCCGGTACTGGGTCATCGTCGGCACAGCCATCTCGGCGAGCTGCGTGGGCAGAGTCGCGTCCGGGTCGGCGGCGCCGTGTATCACCTGCGCGGCGAGCGCCGTCGCGGCCAGCATCAGGGCGCCGGGCCCGGGGCCGAGCGCGTTGTCCGGCCAGCCGAACAGTTCCAGCGCGCGTTCGTAGCGAGCGAACCCGCCCGCGGTGTCCCCTTCCGCGAACGCCAACTCCGCCGAGCTCTGCATCACGGTGGACAGCAGCCGGTTCTGTCCGAGGGACGAGTTGTCCAAGTCCGGCGTGCCGAACGCGAGGTCGAGTTCCCGCCGGGCCTGCTCCAGTTCGCCGATTCCGACCAGTGAAGCCACCAGGAGGCTACGGATCTCCACCGTGTCCTCGTAGGCACCGAGCCGCTGCAACACCTCGAGCGAGCGGCGGTAATAGGTCACCGACTCGTCGTAGCGGGCGATCTGTCCACAGACCTGTCCGACGTGCCTGCTCACCATGGCCACGCTCCAGACGTTCTCGCGCCCGAGTACCTCCAGCGCCTTGATCGCATCGATGGTGGAGCCGCGCACATCGCCGAGGTTCTCCCGGATGTTGGCTCGAAACAACAGCGCCGAACCCCTGGTCTCCGGATCGGCCGAACGCGCCGCCTCGGCGAGCAGCCTGCTGAAGCCGCGTCCGTCGGCCCTCGTGAGCATGACTCTGGCGATGAATCGGCTGTTCTCGGTGAGTTCGACGGGAAGACGAAGCAATCGGCGCACCCGCTTGCGGAGCACGGCGATCTCCCTGGCGCTGCCGTTGGTGTAAGCGAGATGCAGGAACGTCATTTGGTAGGTGACGAGCACCAGATCCGGACGCGGACCTCCGGGGCCGAAGCCGGCCGGCTCCAATTCGATGACCCGCTGGGCCCAGGCGATCACTTCCAAGTGCGATCCGCGGATGATCCACAGTGTGGCGACGACCGGAAACACCGTGTAGGCCGTCGCGGCGTCCCGCCTTTCGATCGCGCAACGCAGCGCGGCGAGCAAGTTGTCCACCTCCGCCGACACGGAGAGCGCGAGGTGGAACTGATCGCCGGTCATATACCGGCTCGCCACGTCATCGGCGTAGTCCTTGGCCCACCGCATCATCCGGGTATCGACCGATTCCGGCTCTCCCGCCGCGGCGGCCAGCTGCTCTTCACCGTATTCCCGCACCGTCTCCAACATCCGGTAGCGGGTGCCGAGCACTTCGTCGTCCAGCACGGTGAGCAGCGATTGGTTGACCAGGCCGTCGACGGCCGCGGCGACATCGACCACGTCGGCTCCGCCCGCGACCGCCTCGGCCGCCGACAGCGTGAAACCGGCGGGAAATCGGCACAACCGGCGCAACGCTGCTTGCTGTTCGGTGTCGAGCAGGTTCCAGCTCCAGTCGATCACCGCGTGCAGCGTGCGATGCCGTTCGGGCGAACTGCGATCGCCGTGGCGCAGCAGCGCGAACCGGTCGGCCAGCCGCTCGTTGATCTCCTCGACGCTCATCACTCGCACGCGGGCCGCGGCCAGCTCGATGGCCAGCGGCAGCCCATCGAGGGTGTGGCATAGCTGGGCAACCACGTCCGGCTCCAGCCGGACGCCGGGCCGCACCGCCCTGGCGCGCGCGGCGAACAGCTCGGTGGCGGGCGAGCCCGCCGGATCGATGGTCAGCGGCGGCAAAGGATAGACCGTCTCGGCGGTGATGGTCAGCGGCGAACGGCTCGTGGTGAGCACGGTCAGCCGCGGTGCGACGCCGACCAGATCGGCGACCACCATGGCGACGGCGTCGATCAGATGCTCGCAGTTGTCCAGGATCAGCAGCATGGCGCGCGCCGACACCGCGTCGTGCAGCCGCCCGCGCAGATCGACGATCTGTCCGGAACGCAGCGTGGCCGCGTCGAAGGTGACCTCGCTGAGCCCGAGTACCGCGGCGATCGCCGCCTCGATCTCGACCCTGGCTTCGTCGCCTTCGGCGCGCACCGAGGCCAGCTCGACCAGCGCCACCGGACAGGTGGCTGCCGCCTGCCAACCGATCTCGTTGGCGACCCTGGTCTTGCCCGCACCGCCCGGACCGAGCACGGTCACCACCCGGGCATCCCGGAGTAGCTCGATCAGCGCGGTGATATCGGCGGCCCGGCCGAGCAGTGCGTTCGGCGCGGCACGCAGGCCGATCGCGGCGAGGTGCGGTGTCTGTACGTCAGCGGCCGATGGCGTCGCCTCGGCCGCGAGCCCGCTTCGGGAACCGCCGTCTTCGCTCGCCGCGCTGCCCGAGCGCGGCGGCGCGACGCGGCCTATCCGCTGCCCACGCAGGATCGCCGTATGCATCTCGGTGAGCGCGGGTCCCGGGTCCGTGCCGAGTTCCTCGGCCAGCCGGGAGCGGAAAGCGGCGAACGATTCCACCGCCTCGTTGGGCCGTCCCGACGCCGCCAGCAGGCGCATCAGGGTCTGCTGCGCGGGCTCGTCCAGCGGTTCCGCGGCGGCCCGCCGCCGAGCGAGACGCAAGGCTCCATCGACGTCGCCGCCGTCCTCGCGTGCGGCCAGTTCGAGTTCGTCCAGTTCGGCCAGACGCCGCCCGGCCGCTGCGCGCAGCTCGTCGGCGAGGTCGCCCGGCGGCAGATCGGCGCCGGGATCCCCGCGCCACAGCTCCCGCGCCCGGGTGATTTCCGCCAGGCATCCCGGAAGGTCGCCCGCCGCGCGCAGCCCGCGCGCCCGCGCCAGGCGCTCGCCCACCGACGACAAGTCGACCTGATCGGCGCCGAGGGTCAACCGATAGCCCGCCGGGCCGATTTCCAGCGCGCCCTCCGGCAGCGCCGAACGCAACCGGGAAACCTGGGTGTGTAGCGCGTTCATCGGCGAGCGCGGCGGCTGTTCGCCCCAGACGTCCTCGATCAGGGCCTGCGCGCCGCGGCTGCGACCCGGCCGCAGGGCCAGGGCGGTGAGCAGCAGCCGGGAGCGCGCACCGGGCAGCGGCGTCAACGTGCCGTCGCGGCGCAGCGCGACCTCGCCCAGCAAGGCCACCACGACCGATTCGCCTGCGGGCGTCGTCACTGCTCGACTGTGGCCGTGCGGGCCGCTGTGCTCCGGAAACATCCCGCGGTCATCGTAGGCGAGCAGGCCCGAGAAGCTCGACACGAATTCTTTGCCGCGACTGCGAGCGGTCGGTCGCATAGTGTGACCCCCATGGCTGAGTTCGAGGTGGTCCGATCGGCCGTGATCACGGCCGACCCCGCGCGCGTGCACGGGCTGATCAACGATTTCCACAAGTGGGTCGAGTGGTCGCCGTGGGAGGACCTCGACCCGCAGCTCCAGCGCAGTTACTCCGGCGCGGAATCCGGGGTGGGCGCGCGCTACGCCTGGAGCGGCAACCGCAAGGCGGGAGCGGGCAGCATGGAGATCGTCGGCAGCGCCGAGCGCGAGATCGGCGTGCGCCTGGAGTTCATGAAGCCCATGAAGGCCACCAACATGGTGACCTTCATCCTGGACCCGGTCGAAACCGGCACCGAAGTGACCTGGCGGATGACCGGCCGGCAGACCGGCCTGATGGCCGTCATCGGCAAGCTCATCCCGATGGACAAGTTCGTCGGCCGGGATTTCGAGAAGGGACTCGCGCGGATGCAGGAGGCGGCGATGGCCGAAACGGCCTGATCGCCGTGCGCGGGCTGAGGACGGACCGCGTCCGACTCTGCCCATTATGCTGCGAACATGGCTACTGCAGCGCAATGGATCGAGGGCGCGCGACCCCGTACCCTGCCGAACGCGATCGCCCCCGTGCTCGCCGGGACCGGCGCCGCCGCGTCGATCGACGGTGCGGTGTGGTGGAAAGCGATTCTCGCGCTGTTCGTTTCGCTGGCGCTGATCATCGGCGTGAACTTCGCCAACGACTACTCCGACGGCATCCGCGGCACCGATGACGTTCGGGTCGGCCCGCTGCGCCTGGTCGGGCAGAAATTGGCCTCGCCCACCGCGGTGAAGACCGCCGCGATCGTCAGCTTGGTCGTCGGGGCCGTCTTCGGCCTGGTGCTGGTGCTCACCAGCGCTTGGTGGCTGCTGCTCGTCGGCGCGGCCTGCCTGGCCGGCGCCTGGTACTACACCGGCGGCAGGAAGCCCTACGGCTACAGCGGATTCGGTGAAGTGGCGGTGTTCGTCTTCTTCGGCCTGGTCGCCGTGCTCGGCACCCAGTTCGTGCAGGCGGGCCGGATCGACTGGGTCGGTGCGCTGCTGGCGATCGCGGTGGGCGCGTTCTCCAGCGCCGTGCTCGTCGCGAACAACCTGCGTGACATCCCCACCGACACGGGCTCCGGAAAAGTGACCCTCGCGGTCAAACTCGGCGATCCGCGCACCCGCACGCTGCATCTGGCCCTGCTCACCGTGCCGTTTCTCGCGACGTTGGCGCTGGTCGCCCGCACGCCATGGGCACTGGCCGGGCTGCTCGCGATACCGCTCGCCGTCCGCGCCAACGCACCGGTGCGCGGCGGCAAGGGCGGCCTGGAACTGATTCCCGCGCTGCGGGATTCCGGCCTGGCGTTGCTGGTCTGGTCGGCGGTCACCGCGCTGGCGGTCGGGCTGGGTTAGCGCGCCACCGGGCCTGACGCTCGCGGGGCGCGCCGGCCAGGTGAACCCGATGGTGCGATGGGAGACCGAGCGTCGTGCGTTCGCGCCGCCGCGGACTAATCCTCGTCCGGAACGAGGATGCCGAGCACCCAGTTCACGAGCGAGACGATGATGCCGCCGAACACCGCGGCCCAGAAGCCGTCGACCCGAAGGCCGTAATGGCTGAACGCCCCGGTGATCTCGGCCGTCAACCACAGCATCAGCGCGTTGATCAGAAGCAGGAACAGGCCGAGCGTCACGATCACCAGCGGTAGTGACAGCAATTTCACGATCGGCTTGACCAGGGCGTTCACCGCCGTGAACACCGCGGCCACCGCGAGGACCACACCGATCTTGGCGCCGTTGCCGCCTTCCGGAGCGAGAATGTCGATCTTGTCGACCCAGACGGCGGCCAGCCAGATGGCCACCGCGTTGATGATCAACCGAATCACGAGCTGCATGGCCCAATGCTAGGCGTCGGAGGCGGACACGCGCCGCTGGAAAACACGAACTCCCGCAGCGCATGTCCGCCTGCTCAAGCCGCGCGGTCGAGCAGGGCGTGCACCTTGGGCCGCAATTCACCGATCGCGGCGGAACCGCCGAACAGGCGCACCGTCGTCTCGTTCGGGGCGCGCAGGATGCCGAGCAGCATGTGCCCCGACTCGATGGTCTTGTCCTTGCGACCGAGCGCCTCACGCAGGGAGAGCTCGAGCACCTTCTTCGCTTCCTTCGTGAACGGAATGTGCCCGTAGTACCCACCGCGGCTCCACGGGAACGGCCCACGGCGCGGGTCCGGCGCGGCGCGGTCGAGCGCGTCCTCGCCGAAATGCGTTTCCAGCGACTCCCGGACGGCATCCAGATCGATGCCGATGGATTTCAAGGCTTCGGCGTCCTCGGGGCCGAGCGGTATCCCGCTGCCCTGCTCGGCCAGCGCGCGGCGCACACCATCGCGAGTGAGTCCCGCTTCCGCGAGCAACGCGGTCAACTCCGGCTCGGCATGTGCGAGCAGGCCGAGCAATACGTGCTCCACCTCGATATTCGACGCGTGGAGTTCGCGCGCGTCCTCCTGGGCGACGACGATCGCCGTGCGCGCAGACCTGCTGAACCGCTCGAACATCAGCGGATCCTGCCTTTCCGGTTGTACTTCTGGTGGACTGCCTGCCTGCTCACCTCGAGCGCCTCCGCGATCGCCTGCCACGACCAGCCCTGAGCACGGGCATTGGCCACCTGGATCGCCTCGAGACGTTCGAGCAGCCTGCGTAGCGCGAGCACCGCGCGCAGCCCGACCTTCGGATCGGGACTGCCCGCGGCCGCCGCGAGTGTGGCTGCTTCCGTCATGACGTCAATTTTTATTGACACACGCGCATGATGTCAACAAAAATTGACAACTGCGGGCGCGATTGAGCCCCGTTCAGCCTCCGGCGAACAAATCCCCTGGCCGGGGTACGAACCGATCAGGCGTCCCAGATTCCGGTCGCCACGAACTTCTCCAGGACAGCGGCGGGCTCCGCGAGCTCCAGCCCCTGCGACGCCACCCACGCGTCGTCGAAATACGTTCCGGCGTAGCGATCCCCACCGTCACACAGCAGCGTGACGACACTGCCGCCGCGCCCTTCGGACAGCATCTCGGCGATCAAGGCGAAAACTCCCCACAGGTTGGTGCCGGTGGAGCCGCCGACCCGGCGGCCGAGCCGCGCGCTCGCGAACCGCGCCGCCGCGATGGACGCCGCGTCGGGCACCTCGAACATGCGGTCCACGATCTGCCCGACGAACGAGGGCTCCACGCGCGGGCGGCCGATGCCTTCGATCCGGGAGGGCATGCCGGTCTGGTAACCCGCGTCTCCCGTCTCGTAACCGCCGTAGAAGGCGGAGTTCTCCGGATCCACCACGGCCAGCTTGGTCGCATGCCTGCGGTACCGGATGTAGCGGCCGATCGTGGCGCTGGTGCCGCCCGTGCCCGCGCCGACCACGATCCATTCCGGCACCGGATTGGTCTCCAACGCCATCTGCTGGAAGATCGACTCGGCGATGTTGTTGTTGCCGCGCCAGTCGGTCGCGCGCTCGGCGTGGGTGAACTGGTCCATGTAGTGACCGCCGCATTCGGCCGCCAGCCGCGCCGCCTCGGTGTACATGTCCGGCGGGCGCCGCACGAAATGACATCGACCGCCTTGGGCCTCGATCAGCGCGATCTTCTGCGGAGAGGTGCTCGCCGGCATCACCGCGACGAAGTCCAAGCCGAGCAGTTTCGCGAAATAGGCCTCGCTGACCGCCGTCGAACCCGAGGACGCCTCGACCACGGTCGTCCCCTCGGTGACCCAGCCGTTGCAGATCGCGTACAGGAACAGCGAGCGAGCCAGGCGGTGCTTGAGGCTGCCGGTGATGTGGGTGGACTCGTCCTTGAGGTAGAGCTGGATGTTCCACTCGGCGGGCAGCGGGTAGCGCAGCAGATGGGTGTCCGCGCTGCGCTGGGTGTCGGCGTCGATCAACCGCACCGCGTTGTCGACCCAATCGCGCGGCGCGGTGTGATCGCAGGACTTCACGAAGACTTCCCCGACTCCGGCGCGGCGGGCGGCTCGTCGCCGCGCAACCGCGCCCGTAGCTCGGCCTTGTCGCGGCGCCTGCGCTCGTCGACCAGGGCGATGTCCTCGTTCACCTCGGCCCGCAGCCGCTTGAACAGCACCAGCGACAGCGGCATCGCGATGATGAGCGCGAACAAGGCCGCGACCACGATGGGGATGTCCACCGACACCAGCCGCGCGGCCAGCACGATCAGCGCGGCGAGCACTACCACGAGACCCAACCTGGCGACGGTGTAAAGGGTCAGATTGCGGGCCAGACGACGACCTGCGCCAGCCGTTTGCTGTCCGGAAGCACCTTTTGGTGGATTCGCGTCACGCACATCCCTCAGCCTATGCGAAGCTGTTGCCCGCCCCCGGTGCACGCCCAATAGCCGGGGGTGGGGCGCGCATCCGTTTTGTCTATTACCTCCCCTTTACCAACTGTAGGTGGTTCGAGTACCTAGGGGTTTCAGTGCGACGATGGCGCCATCTGATGAGGGAACTGTCGAGAACGGAGAGGTTTGCTATGACTGCGATCACCGTCGGCGGCCAGGACACCCTGCTGACTCCGGGCCAGGTTGCTGCCCTGTTCCACGTCGACCCCAAGACCGTGACGCGCTGGGCCCACGCCGGGCGCCTCGGGTCGCTGCGCACACCGGGCGGACATCGCCGGTTCCGCGAATCGGAAGTACTCCAGCTGCTCAAGTCGCTGACCACCGAGGCGACCGCACGCTGATCGCAGGGCGCGCGGGCCCGTCGTGCTCGGGTCCGCGCTCGCCCGCAGACCATTTTCGCGTCTGCGGTGTGCTGGAGTCACGTACGCGGCTACCCTCGTAATCAGGAGGTGAGCGACGTGACGTACCTATTGGCACTCATCGCGGTGGTGGCAATAGCGGTGTTGTGCTGGAAGGCGTTCGGCCCCGAGCGGACTGGACCCACTGCCCCGCAATCGCGTTCACCACGGCGCAAGCGCGTCATCGGACCCGACGACGACCCGGAGTTCCTCTGGCGACTATCTCGTCAGCACCGTGACGGCGAGTCCGGTTCCGCCGAGCGTTGATCTTCGCAGTACCCGCGCGATAGCACGCGTCCAGCGGTATCCGGCGTTCGCGCGATTTCATCGCTCTGCCGTGGCGCCGTCCCGGCGGGGGCCGAACCTCCACCCTCGACGGACGCCACGACGATCGACAACCCGGTCCGGGTGCGGCAGGCGCGCTGCGGTGCGCCTGCCGCACCCGATCCGCGGCATCGATCAGGGTTCGCCGTTGACGACCGCCATCAGCGCGTCGGTGAACGGCTGCCCACCCTGAATGGCTCCGCCCGCGATCGCGCCGACGACCAGGCCGATCGGGCCGGTGATGATGCTGAAGAAGCCCAGGCCGATCAGGGCCCCGAGCAGCCCGCCGATCAGCGCGCCGCCGACCACGCCGACCACGTTCTGGTTCAGCTCGGCGATGAGACGGTTCATCGAGCTGATCGGCTGCATTTCGCCGATCTCCTTGGCGCCTGCCACCGGGGTGAGCGCCAGACGCCGTCCGCTGTCACTGATTTCGTGCGCGACCGACAGCTTGCTGCCGGAAACCTGGTAGGTCAGCGGCACTTCGGCCACCACAGCTCCGGTATCGGAAGTCAGCTTGATCTTGGTGCCGTCGTCGGCCACCGCGAAGGTGCCGTGCTCGACGGCGGTCGAGATGGCTCCGGTCTCGCGCGAGACCGTGGTGTGGTAGTCGACCCCCTGCTCTACACCGGTTGTCGTGATCTCACGCTCCGGTTCTACGGGTTTCGCGTTCGCGGCCCCCGCTGTGATGCCCACTGCGGCAACCGCGCCGAGCGTAATGGCGGCAATAGTGCCGAACTTCATTCTGGAATTCCTTCTCACCGAGGCACCGGCTCCGGAGGCCGGATGGCGTGTGACTGTACAGCGCCCGTGACTAGTTTCCAGACTTGGCGACCGGCACACCTGATCGCGAAGTTCGTTATCCGATCGTGATCACTCCCGGCCCGGATACCGACCCGAAGGTTAATTCCCAGCGCGATCGCTACCCGTGGGAAGGAAAACTCGACGCGGACGTGCCGCGTAGTGTAAGCATGGCGTGGTCTTCAATCCGCAAGATTCACAACTTCGGGTCGCTAGGTGGGTTCGAAGGGTTCACAGCTCTTGGAGGACGTACGTGTCGCGCCAACGTGTCCGCGCCGGTATCACCCTGGCCGCCTTCATGGTCGGGACCGGACTGGCGGCCACCATCGTGGTCGTCGCCGCGCTATCGATGTCCGGCCCCGCCGACGAGCCGGCCAAGGCCGCCGCTCAGACCAATAGCGCCGCAACCACGGCCGCGCCCCCGACGACCACCGAAGAGCCGCTGCCGACCACCACGGAGGCGCTGCCGACCACATCGGCGATGCGCGGCGCGTCGAATAAGAGCGCCACCAGCATGCAGGTGAACATCGGCGACTGCGTCCAGCTCGGCGGCGCGGGCGCGATCGACAAAACCGCTTGTGGGAGCCCGAACTCCGTCTACAAGGTCGTCGAGAAGGCACCGGCGAACGCCAGCTGTCCCACCGATGCCGACCACACCTACAACGAAACCCTGCACGGGGCGACGCAGGCCGCGCTGTGCCTGGATATCGACTGGGTCGTCGGCGGCTGCATGGAACTGACTCCCGGCAGCCCGAAGCGCCTCGACTGCGCCGCCCACACCCCGGGCGCGGTCCGGGTGATCGACATCAAGCAGAACACCGTCGATGTCAACGCGTGTGGGTCGGCCGACAGCGGAATCGTCTACCAGCAAAGGCATTTCGTTGTTTGCGTGGCGCGGCTGTAGGTGCCGTTACACCTCCGCGATACGGACTTTCCGTCCACGAGGGAGCCGCGACTTTGCGGCCGATTAACAGACATGCGAAGTCTTGTGTCCCTTAAGACGAGGCTCGGAACGTTATTCGTTCTGCCGGTGGATAATTCGCGTGCCGCCACTCGCGCGTTGCACGCGTCGTGAACCAGAGAAGATCTCACGCAATTCGGGATGCACAGTCTGAAACGTTGGCATTCAATTATTTTGACGCAATCGCATCAATAAAAACCCTACTTTTCCGTGAAATACTCTCCGGCGGGTGCTCGTCAGCCCGCACCGTCGAGTGCGAGACCCATGAGCACCGCGTCCCACAGCTCGCCGCTGCGGCGTCGGTAATGCCCGCGCAGGACGCCCTCGACCTCGAAACCGGCTCGGTCGTAGAGCGTCATCGCGTGCCGATTGTGCGGCCATACTTGCAGACTCACCTTGTGGGCACCCTGATCGCGAGACCAACTGATGACTTGCTCCAGCAGCACAGGCCCGATGCCACGTCCCCGCCGGTCCGCCGCGACCATCATGCCGAAGGTGGTGACGCCAGGTGTGCCGAAGTAGACCGTCGCCGTGCCCACGATGCCTCCGTCGATCTCCGTTACGAAGACACCGCGCTTCTCGTCGCCGAGATGCGCTCGGATCTGCCGTGCGGCGTCTTCCACGTCTAACGGCGCTTCGGCCCCGATCCATTTGCCCTCCGCCGCCACCGCCACGCGCAGTTGGACGATCCCGTCGACATCGCCTTCCTCAGCAACACGAGCCGTGGGGCCGGTCAGCGACCGCGGTCTCGCCGACGGGCGGCTCGGGGAGAGCCGCGCGTACATGAACATGTCGCGACGACTTTCGCCGACTTGCTGCCACCCGCGCAGCAGCCCCTCACGCCGGAATCCCGCCCGATCGGCAGTCCGGATGGAGGCGGTGTTCCACGGTTCCACGTGGAGCTGCAGCCGGGCAACGGCCAGTTGCTCGAACGCCCAGTCCGCGACCGCCCGCAGCGCGTGTGCGGCCACCCCCTGCCCACGAGCGGACCGCACCAGCCAGTACCCGACCGATGCCCGGCCCTCTCCGAGATCCTTGGTCCAGACTCCGATACTGCCGAGCGGCTTACCGTCCGTCGCTCGCGCGATCACGAAGGGGTACCCGCTTCCGCTCACGGATCGTTCCCACTGCCGCTCGACGAACTCCTTCGCCGCTTCCGCGGTGTAGATCGACGGCACAGTGGTGATCAACGGGATCGTGTCGTCGTCCGATGCTTCCCGAACCAGGTCGAGATCAGCAGACGACATCGACCAAGGTCGAAGAACCAAGTCACCTGCCGCTGCGGTCAATTCCGGCACGCGACGCATCCGGGCCGTATCCGAGTTCTTCCCCACCAGACGATGATCACCGTCCGCGATCACGGGCGCTAGCGGATTCGGACTGCCTCGCACAGCTCCGGACCGGCATCCGCCGCGCGTGTCGGCCGACGGGTCAGCGCGAAACCTGTGCTGGTTCCACGACGTTGACGGACATTGCTCTCATGGCTGATACCAGAACTCGCGAGCACCTCGTCTTGCCTACTTGGCACCTGCAAGTCGAGTATCGACAGGTACCGTCGCAGGTGGACAGCCATCGGCGGAGGAGTACGCCATGAACGACATTCCCCCGAACGAAGTCGGGCGCAGGTTGCGTGAGATTCGTGCCTGGCGCGGGCAAAGCCTCGAAGTCGTCGCGGGTCTGGCCGGTATCAGTTTCGGATACCTCGGCCGCCTCGAGCGCGGGGAGCAAGCCTTGTCCAACCGTGCCACCCTGGAAGCGTTGGCGCGGGCGCTACGCGTCTCTCCCTCAGAGTTCTATCCGGCAGCTGGGCAAGCTGGTTCCCGTGCCGAAGGCAACGAGGCCGCCCATGCCGGAGTCGTCGCGATCGAACGCGCGCTGGATGTCTACGAACTCGGCGACGACCCCGGCGGCGCAGTCCGCGAATGGCCCGCCATCGCCGCCGACCTCGAGCGGCTAGCCGAAATGGCGCAGATGACCTCGGACTATGCCGGGCAGACCGAACTCACGCCCGCACTCTTGGCCGAGTTGCACGCGGTCTACGCCCGGTCACCGGAACATCGTCGCAACGTGCTGCGCGGCTTGATCACTTGCTACGCCTCGGCGATGTGGGTGACCAAGCGTCTCGCGGGCCGTGGTTTGCCACTGCTGGCCGCGAAGGCCGCGCAGGAATGCGCCGCCATGCTGGAATCTCCGGCCTGGTCCGGGTTCACTGTCTGGCTACGCGGTGATGCGACAGGCGGCCTGTCCCGGCCCGAGCAATACCGGCGCGCGGTGCGTTGCATCGACGAACTCAGTCCGCATTTGGACGACACGAACGTTCTGCAAACCTCCGGCATGCTGCACCTGTCGGCTGCGCTCGCCTCGGCGGTACAGGGCGACCGGTCGACCACCAACACGCATTTGGACGAAGCCACCGCCCTGGCCGAGCGCATGGAGACCGAAATCGGAGCGTTCGGTCGTATGTGGTTCGGCGCGTCCAATGTCGGCATCTGGCGCGCGTGCATCGGCATGGAATTCGGTGACGGCGCAAAGGTGGCCGAGGACGCACGCAGCGTCAACGTGCACAGCATCCCTAGCAAGTCCCGGCAAGCCGAGTTCTACATGGAAGTCGGCCGAGCCCTGCTGACCGACCCCATCCACCGTGAACAAGGCGTGCAAGTACTGCTACGCGCTGAACACCTTGCGCCCCAGCGTGTACACGCCGACGTCCTGGCCCGTGAAGCCGTGGCCGATGTGCTCCGCGCCGCGCGTCGCGATGCGGGCGGCCGTGAGCTGCGCGGCTTGGCTTGGCGACTCGGCATCGCTCCTGAGCACACGCCGAGGAACTGATCGAATTCCCGCGCTTGTCCTTCGTGGACAAATCTGTTGTGGCCCAGCTCATAACGTCTGCCCCGGCCCCGACGCCGGGGTGAGCCGGCCACCTCATCATCTCGGCCGCGCCAGTACAGCCATGACCGCTGGCTGGTGCTGAGCCCTCGGCGTCGGGTGCTTTCCAATCGGATCGCAGGGAGGCGCAGGGGATGGATGCGAGCAGTCGGCAGGGGTTGTATCGGGCGGGAGTGCCTGAGCTGGAGCGGATCGCGGCGTATCTGAAAGACGAGTCGACGCCGTTGCGCGGCTCGCTGACAGATACGCACGGCGCACTGGCCATCGGGATGCGGTGCGCGGCGGTCGCGGGGGCGGACGCCGTGCACGATCGAGCGACGATCGAGGCGCTCGCACGGCGGCACGGTTACACGCTGGCCGCGATCTATGTGGTTGCGCCGCACACGGTATCGCCGGTGGCGGCAGCGCGTGTGTTGGAAATGGTGCACGTCGCCCGCGCGAGTGCGGTGATAGTTCCGGGGATGGCGCATCTGGGCGGCTCGGTTCCGGCCGACTTCACGCGAGTGTGCAGTGTGATCATGCCGGGACATGTGATGCTCGGCCGCGCCCTGTACCCGACCCCGGCACCGTCGGGGGACGCGGAGGCTCAGGCATGAGCGCGCCAGGCATCGAAGGCTTCGATCTTGCAACCCCATCCGGGCAGTGCGCGTACTACAAGATGATCTGTCAACTCCCTGCCGAGGTAGAACCCGAAGCACTCGGCCGAATCGTGGTGCGAGCAGGTTCGCTGGTGTGGGGTGTCTCGGTGCCGGAGCCGTTGGGGCGGGCAGCGACGGACCGGTTGCGCAGCGGCGGATACGGTCTCGGCCCGATCATCACGCACCCGCATTCCCTGACCTGGACATTCCTGGTGCGGCCTGATCTGCCCGACGAACCTCGAATCTTCGCGGGCCTGTTCCGGGATCGCGTGAAGGTGATCCGCGACGGCGGATTGATCGCCCTCCCTTCCCCGGCCGACAGCAACACCGTATACCGCGCATGGCTCGAGGTTCCCTGCGACACCTACCGGCCCTCAGGACGGCTGGTGGTGGAAGCAGTGCAAGCATCCCTGCTCGCCCGAGCGGTCGGGACAAGCCGATGAACTCGCACGGCGAACCGATCACGCCCCCGATTCGCAGTCTCACGACCGGCCCCGCCCAGTCTCCTCACCCGGAGGAACCCGACGTACACCTTTCGGTCTACCTGCACGACCAGCGCATGGACTTCGCCGCATGCCTCACCGCCGCATTGGTATTCGTCCAGGACTGGAACGCCCGCCACCGCCCCGGCGCGGTAACCGTCCTACCCGGCGACCCCACCGGCCTCCCCCGCCTCCCGAACGAACGGCTCTACCTCGAATGTTGACCAGGCCGCCCAGTGCCCGCCGACTGGGCCAGAGAACCGACCGAGTCACTCAAGGGAACCGAAACCGTGGCTGGTGCGTCAAAGCATGTTGTCGTCAACCGCGCCACGGGAGCGATAGCCAATACGGTTCAGCCCACCGTGATCGTGAACGAGAGAGGCAAGATCATCACCGCCTACCCAGGAGGAGCCTGTGGTGGAAAAGTCTGATCCGAATCTGGCTGAACTCACTGATTCGGTGATTCGTGCCGGTAACGAGTGGGGATACCAGATCGGCCGCGACAGCGCAGGTCGGCTGCTACTCACGGCTGTAGGCGAATCACCGGTGGTTCCCCCCGTAGAGTTCCGCTTCACCGACCAGGAACTTCATGACTACTATTCGCGCCTCGCGGCGAAAGCTGGAACTCCCAATGGCGAGAGCACGCCGTGGAAGACGTGGATGGTTCTGATGTCGACTCACCTCAGCGAGGCCGTCTACAAGGCGGGGGTGCTCAACCAGCCATGCGCCATCGTGATCGATAGGGCTGGATTCTGGGCCGAACCGGCGTAGCCAGCGGATCGAGCTACCTCACGCATCACCGAGCAGGAACTCGATGGATCGCAACTCGTTCCATGCCGCCAGTTCCTCTGTCGTCAAAGCATACCGAGCGGCGAGCTCCCCGATCTCCTCTCGTGTCAGCCCTAGACGCCGCAGGGCCTCTCGATGGCGCGAACGAAGTCCTGCGGCCGTGCTGGGTTCAATCGTGACTGTCATCAGCGAAACACCGTCCTTGCTTCGTCGACCGTCTCCGCTCACTATGCCCACACCTCATTCTCTGATCAGATCGAAGAAACCCTTGGGATTACCGCGACAGCAGGCTCTATATGAGCGCACGAACGTGATTCCGGATGGGTGGGTGGAAACACTTCGTCGACCAAGGAGGTAACTCGGTGCCCGATCCAGACGCCGACGGCCGGTTCGATCTGCTGCTGTACCGCACGATTCCGTTGGTCCTCGCCCCGGCCGGTACTGCAGTCGGCCCCCGGGTGCGGGGAGTGGTACGCGCCAACTCCGGACATGCCCGGATCGTGCTGTCGCCGACCGCGACGATTGTCTCAGGAATCGCCGTGGATTACGAATTATCTTCCGGCACAGGCCTGCTCGATGTTCCTGGCGCTGTCGACCACGCCCGGTTCACCGTCGCGCCCGCTGTCACACAGCTACTGGCTGACCACGAGGACCAACCGCGTGACAGCCACGGCAACACCGTCCTCGCCGCGGCCGATACCGGGTTCGACTACACCGCCGAAGCCGATTCCGGTGACCAACGCCTGTTCAGTCTGTTCAGCCTCTTGGTCGGTGGCGGCCTGCCCTGGTTCGCCGACGACTACACGTTCGCAGGATTCTTGTACACCGACGCCGACACCTGCCGCATCTACATTCGCATCACCCGCACGGACCGCACCTACGGCATCGACTTGGCTGTCAGCGGCGTCGACGGGCGTCCGACCGGCTACGCCTACCTCGCCCAGGAGCTGGCACCGCTGGCCCGTACCGGCGACCTTGCCCGCCAGCCGATCCTCGATGACACCGACGACTACTGCGACAGCGTCGTGGACCTGCGCGCCTGGATGGGACCGGCGGGGTCCGGAGCCTCCAGTACTGTCTGACCACTGAGTGTGAGCAGCCGCTCCTGTTCGACTTGGCTCACCGAGTCTCACCGAGTGAGTCGGATTCGAGTTCGGTCCACGGGATGGCGATCGGGAACGGGCGGCTGAATTCGAGACCGTCCGAGTTCTCGTGGTTCCACTCTGCCGCGACGATGTAGTTGGCGGAATGGAGCGGCTGTGCACCGTTCGGGAGTTGCGCATGGCCGATGTCGAGGCCGTAGACACGGACGACAGCGATCGCGCTGACCTCACGGGCCAGCGTCACCTCCCAGAGCCAGGGGATGCCGGCGCTGGCGTAGCGAATCTTCTTGGCCTCGATGTCCGTCTGCGTGACGGCCGGGGACAAGACCTCACCGACCAAGAGAACATCACTTCCCCGTACGTCCTGAGAGGGCGATTCGAGACAGCGGTGGACGAGGAAGTCCGGCGTCAGGAAGTCGGATTTTCCCGTGCGGCCGAGGAACACATTGGTTGCGGAGTTGACGCGCCAGTCACGTTCCGGCTCGTCCGACATCGACTTTCGTACACAGCGCTCGAGGGAGTCGGTCAAGCGGCGTGTGAAGAGCTGATGTTCGCCGGGCTGGCGCCTTACCCAAACCACGGAGCCGTCCCACAACTCGATTTGCTCCGCGATATCCTCGGGGAGCCGTTGCAACTCCTCCCACGTCATCGAATCGGGAAGGTCGGGCCGTCCGATGCGTGGCAGCAGCATGACGCGATCGTATTGAGCGACGCTGCCCGACGCACTCTTGTTTCTCCTGTCGGAACGCACCACGCACCTATTGAAATACGCGCGCACCGCCGAGCTCACCACGGCAGCTGTGGCTCCAGATGCTCCTATACCGGCGGTTACTGGGTAGCCAGCCAGTTCCGAAATCTGCTCTCCGCCAGCGCATTCTGGTCAGCATGAGGGTAGGTCGACGGCCACTCAATATCGTATTCGTCTAGGTGGGCGACGACTTCGGCCGACGTGAGCAGCGCGGACGAGAGCAGAGCCGCTATGAACGCATGGTCTTTCGGCCGTCCTGCCAGCCCTTTCGCCACACACAGATCCAGCGGATGCAGGCACAGGCCATGACGGGTGAAGAAGCCATCACCTGGCGTGTAAGCGGTGACATGCACCGGGACCAACCGCAAATCCCAGCAGGCGGGCAGAATCAGGGTCTCGCGGTGCACGCCTTCGACATAGATGCCGTGCAGACCATGGAATTCGGAGTCCTCGCCGACGAACACATCCAGGATCGAGAGCTTGGATTCCACGGCCGCACGGTCAGCACCAGCGAGCCCCGAATACGGGTACATGTCGACCTCACGCGACATCGTGACGGCGTCTGGCAGCTGGTCATCGTCGTAGGAGCCGAGGATCGATTGGGAGCCGAAGATGACGACGTGCGACTCTCTCAGGGTCACGCACGCAATGCGGATGGCCTGCTCGAGTTGGACGCGGTTCACCCAGCCAATGCCATCTGTCGTGCGTGCAGATCGGCCAGCGCTTCGCGGCGTTCCTTCTCGGATAGGACCACGTTCAACGGCGACAAGCTGGCGAAAAGCTCATCGTCATTCATCTCGCGGCGCACCTCAGCAACGCTACTGGTCAGCAGCATCACACCCCACTTGGCCAGAACCTCATGCATGAGCGGACCGCGTACGTGAGTGCGTGTCACGTTCAGGGCCTGGAAAAACATGGCGCTGTCGAGCGGAATGCGCTCACGCTCGATCTTGCTCAGGGCGCGGTCGGCCATCAGGCGTGCGCGCATTGCTTTACGTGTCATCGCCAGACTCCTTTCCGCGCCTGCATCAGCCCACCAACTGGGCCGGTCATACGGCCATTGTGGCACAAAACGCACGGGTTACGTGCTTTGTGGTGGCGCAATTGACACGTGGGGGAGTTGCACCTGTCGGCACTTGCCAACATCGTGGGGTCCGCAGGACCGCGTTCAGTTATACCGTCTCGACGATGCTCGAAGGGGCGCAGCCATCAGGCCGTGCAGGCCCGCATCCGGCACGGTAGCGGCAATCACTACCTTGCGATACCACGCCCACCTGTGGCCCGATGCCGATGAGACAACGCGAGCCACGGTTCGGCTGCGCATTCAACGCCCGACTCGCAACTACTGCGTATTCACTGCGTAGCGACCACCGGCGCGACACGAGTACCCGCCACACACGTGAATGCGCTGGTCGATCCCTTTAGTTCAACCCCGCATACGAATGCAACCCGCTGATCACCATGTTGATGATGAACAGGTTGAACAGCATCGCGACGAAGGCGGCGATGTTGATCCAGGCGGCCTTCGTGTCGCGCCAGCCGGAGGTGGCGCGGGCGTGGAGGTAAGCGGCGTAGAGGACCCAGGCGATGAAGGAGCAGGTTTCCTTCGGGTCCCAGCCCCAGAAGCGGCCCCAGGCGGCTTCGGCCCAGATCGCGCCGAGGATGACGCCCGCGCCGAACAGCGGGAAGCCGATGATGGTGGCCTTGTAGGCGAGCCGGTCGAGGGTGCGGGCGTCGGGCAGTCGGCGGGCGATGGCGCCGAGGACGTTGGCCGACTCCTGGCCGTCCGGCTGACGCAGGCGGTAGAGGAAGAGCATGCTCGCCACGCCCGCGAACAGGAATACGCCGCTGCCCACGCTGACGATGGTGACGTGTACCGGCAGCCAGAACGACTTCAACGCGGGCACCACGGGTGCGGCGTCGGCGTAGAGCACCGTGCCTGCGAGGAACAGCAGGATCAGCACCGGTACCAGCAGGAACACCCACATGGCGCGGTAGCGCTGCTCGCGCAGGAGCGCGATCCCGACCAGCACGGCGGCCGCCGTCGCCATGGTGACGAACTCGTACATGTTGCCCAGCGGGAAGCGGTGCGTCGCGAAGCCGCGCAGCACGATCGCGCCCACGTGCAGCGCGATGGCCACCATGAGCACCGAGAACGCCATGTTGCCCAGCCGCTCCGACAGCGGCCGCCCCGCGGGCTCGCTGACGCGGCCGGGTCCCTGCGGTGTCGACCCGCCGCCCACCGTCACCAGCTCGCGCTCGGAGACCTGGCGGCTACGCGCCGTCGCGTACTGCCAGATCAGCAGTACCAGCACCAGCGCGTACACCACGATCGCCGTTTTGAAGGCGAAATCGCTGTACCTGGCGATGGTCTCGTCGATCGGCATCGTCACTCTCCCGTGGTCTCGGCGTGCTCATCGAGCAGGCGCGTGCGCAGCCGTTCGAACTCGCCGCCCCAGCCCGCCTGGTCGGTCCTGGCGAGCCCGCCCATCTCTACTACAGTGCGTCGTTGTTCCACGGTACCGCCCGCGTCCTCGGCCGGGTAGACCCGCACCCAGATCCGCCTGCGCTTGATCAGCAGCGACACCAGCAGGCCCGCCATCATCAGCAGCGCGCTCACCAGCACCCACTGCTGGGCCGGGTCATGTGAGACCTGAAGATTCACGAACTCCTGCGCGCCGTCGAAGGTGACCTTGGTGCCGTTCGGCAGCGTGGTCGACTCGCCGGGGCGGAGATTGACCCTGGCCTCCTTGGTGAGCCTGCCCTGCTTGACCTGCTCTGGGTCCAGGGCGAACAACGATTGCGGCTTACCGGTGTCGAGGCCGGTGTCGCCCCGATAGATGTCGACCGCGACGGCGGGATCGTTCATCGCGGGGTACGCGGAGGACAGCAACGATCCGTGGAACATCGCCGTGGGCGCGAACAAGCCCTCGATCGCGATCTGGTTCTTGCGGCGCTCCTCGTCGCTGGCGTACATGCCACCGGGCGGGTCGATCCGCAGCACGCCGCTGGACAGGAACGTCGAGGCGTCGTCGGGCCGCCACTGAATGGACTCGGTGCGGGTCTGGCCGTTGGGGAAGGTGACCGTGAAGGTCGGCGCGTAGCCGTGCCCTTGCAGGTAGAGCCGGTCACCGGCGACGCGGAGCGGATGGTTGACCTGCACCCTGGTGTCGCGCCAGGTGTTCGACCGCAGATCGTCGCCCGCCTGGTAGGAGAGGTTCGCGGTGAACATCTCCGCTTGCCCGTTGGTCAGGTAGTCGGCCTGGAAATCCTTCACCCGCACGCACACCGGGGTCATGCCGGTGCCGTCGTTGACGTTGCCCGCCTTGAACGAGTCGAACACCGCGGGCGAGGTGGTGCAGAAGCCGGGGCCGTTGTTCGCCAGCACGATGACGCTGCCTTCGTAGCCGAACAGCTTGCCCATCGCGATGGCGACCAGCAGCCCGACCAGCGCGAGGTGGAACACCAGATTGCCGAGTTCGCGGGTGTAGCCCTTCTCCGCGGACAGCGCCAGTTCACCCTGGCGAGGACCGGGGCGGACCTCGGTGCGCCAGCCACGCAGCTGGGCGCGGGCGTGGTCGATCAGCTCCTGCGGCGACCGCTCGACCCGGCCCGCGTAGTGGTGCGGAAGCCTGGTCAGGTTGCGCGGCGCGCGCACCGGCGGTGTGCGCAGAGCGCGGTAGTGGTCGAGCGTGCGCGGCAGGATGCAACCGACCAGTGAGATGAACAGCAGCACGTAGACGGCCGTGAACCAGAAACTGGAGAACACGTCGAACAGCTCGAAGCGGTCCATCCACGGGCCGAGCGTGGGCCGGCTGGCAATGTACTGCTCGACCTTCTGCTCGTTGAGGTTCCGCTGCGGCAGCAGCGCGCCGGGAATCGCGGCCAGAGCGAGCAGGAACAGCAGGACCAAGGCGGTGCGCATGCTGGTGAGCCCGCGCCAGGTGTTGCGCAGGAACGCCCAGGCCCGCCCGATCAGTGATTGACGCGGCGGACGCTCGGGGCTTTCGATCGTGGGGTGGTCGGTCACGGTCATATCGGCAGGGTCACCTCGGAGACGAACGCGTCGCGCACCCAGGCGACGAACTGGTCCCACGCCCCGGTGACCAGCGCGGCGCCGACCGCGACGAGCAACATGCCCCCGATGATCTGAATGGTGCGGGAATTGCGGCGCAGCCACCCGACCCCTCGCAGCGCGCTCGCCGACCCGAACGCCAGCACCACGAACGGCAGACCGAGGCCGAGACAGTAAGCGACGATCAGCGCGACCCCGCGCACCGCCGTGGTCCCGTCGGTGCCCGCGGCCACGGCCATGACGCCCGACAGCGTGGGGCCGAGGCACGGCGTCCATCCCAGCGCGAACACCCCGCCCAGCAGCGGCGCGCCCATGAGGCTGGTGAGCCTGCGCGGCTCCATCCGGGTGTCACGCTGCAACGCGGGCACCAGGCCGATGAAGACCAGGCCCATCAGGATCGTCACCACACCGCCGATGCGTTGCAGCAGTTCACGATTCACGTTGAGGGTCTGGATGACGCCGAACACGGTCGCGGTGGCGAGCACGAAGACCACGGTGAAACCGGCGACGAACAAACCGGCCGCACCCGCGACCCGCATCCGCCCCGACCGAGGCGGCCGCGCGGCAGTCGCGACGCGTCCGCCGGTGGCCTCCGCCACCGTGGCAGGCGGCGCCTCCGCGCCGACGAGTCCGGCCAGATAGGACAGGTACCCCGGCACCAGGGGCACCACACACGGCGAAGCGAACGACACCAGACCCGCGAGCAGGCACGCGCCGAGCGCCAGCAGCAGCGGCCCGGAGGCCGCCGTCTGCTGGAACGAATCACCGACTGCGGCGAGCACCATCACAGGTCCTCCCCGGTACACGGCGCGGTGCGCGCGAGGGTCACACCGAGTCCTCCCGCGTATCCTCCGGCGATCGTCCGGCGCCGCGGCGCGGCGCCACCGTCCGCTCGGTGGCCGCGGGTTCCTCGGCCGCGTCGAACGCCGGGAAGTCCAGCAACGACTCGGCCGCGACGCTGCGCGGCACGGTGGCGATGCCCGCCCACCGGTCGTCGACGGCCCATCCGCCGCCGATTCGTCGGGCGCCCTGCCGTGGCCGACAGGCGCGCAGGTGGCGGGTACGACGGTCGCGATTCACTGTGATTCCTCCGCGGCGATACTTTCGACCACTGACTGCAGATCCTCGGCGAGCAGGGACCGCAGGAATACCGCGGCGACCCGGTGTTGCCGGTCGAGGACGAGCGTGGTGGGGATGACACTGGTAGGGAAATTCCCGCCGAGCGCCAAAAGCGTGCGCATCGACGGGTCGTAGATGGACGGGTAGCCGACCTTGTTGTCGACCACGAAGTCTTGGGCCTTGTCCTGTTGTGGGTCGCGGACGTTGATGCCGAGGAAGGCGACGCCTTTGTCCTTGGTCGCTTCGTAGACCTTTTCCAGGGCGGGCGCCTCGGCGCGGCACGGACCGCACCACTGGCCCCACAGGTTGAGTACCACGACTTTGCCCGCGTAGTCCTCCACCGAGGTGGTCTTGCCCGCGGTCATCAGGTCCGGACCGGCGAGTTTGCCGATGGTGCCGCGCGCGGCGGGCGGATCGTAGCGGATGTCGGTCTTGCCGCCGGGCGAGACGAATTCGAAGGTGCCGCCCGAGGCCACCGCGTCCGAACCGGTCGAACAACCCGCGAGCGCTGCGATCAACGCCACGCACGCGAGCAGAGCCGGCAGCACCCGCCCGGCGCGTGCCGAGGGCGGGATGGGGAACGCGGTGCGGTGCGTCATGCGCCGTGTACCGAGGGGTCCGAGCCGCCGGCGGGCTCGGAGTAGACGATGTCGACCAGCGTGTCGCCGTGATAGACGAGCGAGGTCAGCGAGGCGAGCGAGCACTGCCGTTGCCGGGGGTCGTGCCAGAGGCGCTGGCCCTGGAGGAACCGCCGTAGCGTCCACACGGGTAGCTGGTGGGAGACGAGCACCGCCTCCCGCCCGGCCGCTTCGACCCGGGCTTTGTTCACGGCCGCCAGCATGCGGTGCGCGATCTGGAGGTACGGCTCGCCCCAGGACGGGGTGAAGGGGTCGCGCAGCTTCCACCAGTGCCGCGGCTTGCGCAGCGCGCCGTCGCCGACCGAGACGCGCAGGCCTTCGAAGGTGTTGCCCGCCTCGATGAGGTTCTCGTCGGTGCGCACGATGACGTCGTGCTGCGCGGCGATCGGCTCGGCGGTCTCCTGAGCACGCTGCAGCGGCGACGCGATGACCACGGCGATGTCGTGATCGGCCAGGGTCCGCGCGACCGCGGCGGCCTGCGCACGGCCCGCCACCGAAAGGCTGAAGCCGGGCAGGCGGCCGTAGAGGATGCCGTTCGGGTTGTGCACCTCGCCGTGGCGCAGCACGTGCACGATCGTCTCGAGCGCGGCGGCGCCGCCGTCGTGCACCCGGTCGGCGGCGCTGGTCCGCGCGTCGGCGCGCTCCGCCGCCTCGGTGCTCCCGGCGGCGAACTGCTCACCAGCGTCGATCACGGTCTCGTCCGCGGCCGGATCGATCGCCACGGTCGCGCCGTGCGTCGCGGTCACCTCCGGCTCGGCGGACGGCTTGGCCGGCTCGCGCCGGTCGGCATCGGGCTGATCGAGGTCGGAGGTCACGCGCGGGATCCTTCGGGGGTGGCGGCCGCCGCCGCGTGCGCGGCGGCGGGCAGAGCGGTAGCGATACGGTCGAACGCGTCCTCGTCGAGCGCCGCGGAGACGAACCACGCTTCGAACGCGCTCGGCGGCGCGTACACGCCACCGTCGAGCAGGGCGTGGAAGAACGCTGGATAGCGCCAGGTCTCGCTCGCCTTGGCGGCGGCGTAGTCGGTGACCGGGCGTTCGGCGAAGAACACGCTCACCATATTGCCTGCGAACTGGACCTGGTGCCCGACGCCCGCGGCGGTCAGCGCCGAGGTGAACAGCTCGCCGAGCCGCCGCGCGTTGCGGTCCAGCGCGGTGTACACCGCCTCGTCGGCCGCGCGCAGTGTGGCGAGGCCCGCGGCCACCGCGACCGGGTTACCGGACAGCGTCCCGGCCTGGTAGACCGGCCCGAGCGGGGCGAGGTGATTCATGATCTCGGCGCGACCGCCGAACGCGGCCGCGGGCAGACCCCCGCTCATCACCTTGCCGAAGGTGTAGAGGTCGCCCGCGACGCCTTCCCGGCCGAACCAACCCGCGGCGCTGACCCGGAATCCGGTCATCACCTCGTCCATGACGAGCAGCGCCCCGTGCTCGGCGGTGAGCGCGCGCAGTCCCGCGTTGAATCCGGGCAGCGGCGCCACCGCGCCCATGTTGCCCGCCGCCGCCTCGGTGATCACGCAGGCGATCTGACCCGGGTTCGCGGCGAACGCGGCGGCGACGGCGTCGATGTCGTTGTAGGGCAGCACGATGGTGTCGGCGGCCTGCGCGCCCGTCACGCCGGGCGAGGTGGGCAGCCCGAGCGTGGCGACGCCGGAGCCCGCGTCGGCGAGCAGCGCGTCGACGTGGCCGTGATAGCAACCGGCGAACTTGATGATCTTGGTGCGTCCGGTGTAGCCGCGGGCCAGCCGGACCGCGCTCATCGTCGCCTCGGTGCCCGAGTTCACCAGCCGTACCCGCTCCACCGGCGTGACCCGCCGCACGATCTCCTCGGCGAGTTCGATCTCGGCTTCGGTCGGCGCGCCGAAGGACAGGCCCCCGGTCGCCGCGCCGCGCACCGCATCGACGACCGCCGGATGCGCGTGGCCGAGGATCATCGGCCCCCAGGAGCAGACCAGGTCGACGTACTCGTTGCCGTCCGCGTCGACGAGCCTCCAGCCGTCGGCCGAGGCGATGAATCGCGGTGTGCCGCCGACGGATCGAAATGCCCGCACCGGAGAGTTGACGCCACCCGGAATCACCGAACTCGCCCGGTCGAAGAGCTGAGCGGAAACCGGCACAGCTGCACTGGTCACGCGCGGAGAAGAACTCACGAGTTCCAGTCTCTCAGCACCGGAAAATCGGCTTGACGACAGGGTGTAGTGCAGTGATGCAGGCCGCAGCCGCCCGGCAACACGCCGAGGTGGGGTTCGCGCGGATTTCGATCGCTGAACGGTTGCCGGTGCGTAGTCTCAGCTCACATTCGTCCATCGTTCGGGAGGGTCTGCATGCGGATTGCCATCGTCAGCGTGGGTGTGCTCGCCGTCGTCGCGGGGGCCGCAATGGCACTCGGCGCCGGATCCGCCGCCGCGCAGCCGCTCGATCAGATCGACGACGTGCGGCTGGCCATCCCCTTGGACCACACGGCGACCGCAGCGCTGGCGGGCGGGCCGATTCCCGCCGTGGTCACCATGTTCGTCCCGCCCAGCCGGATCGGCGCCGGACTGAAGAACGACTCCGCGATCTACCGCGACGACCGCGGTGCGGTGCACGCCACACTGCGGCAGGTGGTGCTGGAGGCGGCGGGCCATCCGGACGGCACGGTCACCGTCTACCTGAACGCCCCCGGCACCCGCGACGGCCGTGTGCTGGACATCTACCAGCACTGGAACTGAACGGGCGCCGGGCCGCCGCCGTCAGGCGTACATGCAGGGGACCTGCGCCGACATCGTGTGCAGGAAGCACATGAACCCGTTGTAAGGGCCCGCGGATCCGGAATCCGGCACCAGGATCGGCGCATCGACCGGGTTCGCGTCCTCCAGTGGCAGTCCCGGGGTCGCGCCTGCGGGCGCGGCTCCGAATCCGAGGGCGGCAGCCACGGCAAACGCGGCACAAATCTTCACGGCGAACCGGTTCATCGAACACTTTCCTTCATCGACGCACGGACCAAATACGGCCGAAATACTAACGGCCCCAGGGCCATTCCAACCAAAGCGCACGGTCGGCGGGCGTCGGGCGCCGAACCGGGAGCGGTAGCACGGTAACCCGACGGCGCGCGGTCCGCAGCGGCTAGCAGGCAATCGGTGGCTACGCGATGCCCAGACAGAACGCGGCGAAGCCGGTCGTCACCAGGCACGCCAACGGCGCCGGCAGCGCGTGCAGCAGCGGTGCCGGCGGCGTGGCCGCGAAGGCGGGTGTCACCCGAACAGGCTCTTGCGGAACGGTTTCGGCGGACGCTGTGGCTGGTACGGCCGCGGCCGCGCCGATCACACCGGCCGCCACCGCACCGAAAAGTGCTCGCTGGACAGTTGGTTTCATGTGATCGGCGTTCCCGCTGCGCGCAGCATGAAACGACCGCAGACGAATTCGCGTCGATCAGCGCACGGCTCCGGCGCCACGCAGTCCACGCGCGAGCCGGGCCACGGCGTCGATGGCGAGCACACCGGCCACCGCGACGAGCAGCGTGGCCAATAGCCACCAAGGCGCGGCATAGCGGATCGCGGTGAAACCCGGGGCGTCGCCGGACGGCGGAAAATCGGTAGTGCGTACACCCGCGCGTGCGCTCAACGCCGCCCCGATCAGCGCGAGCACGAACAGATCCACTTCCACCAGCACCGCGACCAGCCAGCGCCTCATCGGTCCACTCCGTCCGAACTGCGTTGGACGGCCTCGGTCAACGCCGTGCGCAGCGCCTTGTGGTCTCTGGCCCAGGCCTGCACCAGGCTGCCGTCGGCCAGCCGCAGCCCGATGCCGGTGCGGCGGCGCGGCACGCCGGTCAGCTCACCGAGCGCCTTGGCCGACTCCCACTCTTCGTCGTCCCAGGAGTTCTCGTCCCGTTCCGGCAGGACCTCCGCGATCGAGCTCAGCGGGAGCGACTCGGTGCCCGAACGCAGCGTCTCCGCGGTGAGTTCGACGCCGACGTGCCGTTTGCCCGCGATCACTTGCAGTGCGACGAAACCGGCGATCAGCGCGGCACAGAACAGCAGGGCGAACCAGTGCACGTCACCACCGGTGACGAGTTCCAGGACGAGAACGGCCAGGCACAGGATCGGCCCGTAGGCCACGGCGCGCCAGCGGGCGCCCGGCTCGGTGAACAAGACGGCTTCGGCGGTCACGCCGGAGCCCCCACGGCAGCGTGGACCAAGGCGGAGAACGAAATCAGCGACTCAGGCCGGGCAGCAACAGCACGGCGACGGTCAGCACGGCGAACAGAATCAGCAGACTCAAGACGGCCAGATCCCGCCGAATGCTGTGCGGCTGCTGGATCACCACTCGCATCGATGCCTCCGATCCTCCGGAGCCATTTGCCGAGTTCCCGCGCGTAAAAAGCGCCAACGAACGGCAGACGACTACCGGTTCCCACGTCCACTGTGACAACCCTCACCATACATGCCGGACTGTCTCGGACAAATTGGAAACCTGTTCCATTCAGAGCCTCAACGCCTGCCCGGCTGGAAGTAGGCGGTGGCTTCGGGCCGGTGGGACAGATAGATGGCGCCGACCGCGAGCACGCCCTGCACGATGGAAGCACCGCCCGCAACGAGCGAGGCCGTCCCGGTCACCGCGTCGATGGCCAGCAACGCGCCGACGCCGATCACCACGGACCAGGCGCCGAGGACCGTCAGCACGGTGCGCGCCCACGGTTTGCCACGCCCGAACTGGTGCACGATCACCAGCGCGAGCGCGGACAGACCGAGCCCGATCAGCACCACGACCACGTAGACCAGCGACACCATCAGCTCGGCGCTTGCCATCGTGACCTGCGGATCCTGCATCCTCGCCTGCTCGAAGACCTGTTCGGCGAACGTGCGCCGCTGATCCAGGGCAGCGACGATCGAGGCGATCAACTGCACCATGCCGAATCCGACCACACCCCACCACAGCTGCCGCGCGGTACCGACGTCCTCCGGCATCGGGGGCCGGGCCGAGCCCGCGGCGAACGGTCCCGCCATATTCGTCACGACAGCCAGTTCGCGGCCTCGGTCGCCCAGTAGGTGAGCACGAAGTCCGCGCCGGCCCGGCGAATGCTCAGCAGCGACTCGAGGACGGCGCCGCGGCGGTCGATCCAGCCGCGCTCGGCGGCGGCGGTGATCATCGCGTACTCGCCGGAGATCTGGTAGGCGGCGACCGGCACCGTCGAGCGATCGGCGACCTCGCGCAGAATGTCCAGATATGACATGGCCGGCTTGACCATGACTATGTCCGCGCCCTCGGCCAGGTCCAGTTCCAGCTCACGGATCGCCTCGCGCCGATTTGCCGGGTTCTGCTGGTAGGTGCGCCGGTCGCCTTCCAGTGAGGAAGCGACCGCTTCCCGGAACGGTCCGTAGAACGCCGAAGCGTATTTGGCGGAGTAGGCCAGGATGCCGGTATCGATGCGCCCGGCCGCGTCCAGACCGCGCCGGATCGCGCCGACCTGACCGTCCATCATGCCGCTGGTGCCGAGCAGGTCGGCGCCCGCCTCGGCCTGGGCGAGCGCCATCTCGACGTAGCGGTCCAGCGTCGCGTCGTTGTCGACCGCGCCGTCGGCCGCGAGCACACCGCAGTGCCCGTGATCGGTGAACTCGTCCAGGCAGGTGTCGGCCATGACCACGGTCGAGTCGCCCACCTCGTCGGCGAGGGCGCGCAGGCCGCGGTTGAGGATGCCGCGCGGATCGCTGGCCGCGCTGCCGACCGCGTCCTTGTCCTCCGGACGCGGCACGCCGAACAGCATGATGCCGCCGACACCCGCCGTGACCGCCTCGACCGCCGCCTTGCGCAGCGAGTCGAGCGAGTGCTGCATCACGCCCGGCATGGAGCCGATCGGACGCGGCTCCGCCAAGCCGTCGGCCACGAACATCGGCAGCACCAATTGCCGTGGTTCGAGTGTGGTTTCGGCCACGAGACGGCGCAGAGCGGGAGTACGGCGCAACCGCCGTGGGCGGTCCATTCCGGTCATGAATCGCACGATACGCCCGGCGCGATCCGCTGTCGCGAGCGCCCGTGGCCCGCTCCGCGGCGCCGGGCCCGACCCTCTGGGACAGCTGCCGCGCGTTACCCCGGCGATCACTCATGTCATCCGAGTGATAACAGTGTGCGAAATCACACATTACCCCCTGACGAAGGCGCATACTCCGACTAGGCGAGACCCGCTGGGGGACAAGCATGGCCGATCCGCACATCGACATCTCGCTGGCCAGAGCCGCCGACTTCGAGTCGTGGGCGGCGGTGTTGCTGGCCGACTGGTGGCCCGTGCTCACCGACGGATTGCCTCCGCCCGCGTTCATGCTGCGGGTCTGGCGTGCCACCGACGCCACCGGGCAGAACTTCGCCGTGGAGTTCGTCGCACGACAATCGGCCGCGCCCGAGGTGATGCCGGGCGCGCACGTCGCCTTCCGGATGCTCGGCATCCGGCCCGACGAGCCCGAGTGGATACGCAGCCGGGGGACGCACCTGGCCGGCGGCACCGAGGACGCCATCGTCCAGTTGCGCTTCTCCGACACCGCCCGCTGCGTCTTCCTCCGCCTGCAGAGCAGGCCGTGCCAGGTGACGGAGGCGGCGGGCCGGCAACTGTGCGCAGGAGCTGAGACCAGTCTCCGGTTTCCGGACACCACTTCGGGGCCGCTGGACGTGCGCGTGGCCCGCAACAGCGCACGGCATCTACTGGCCCAGCACAGCGCACGGCATGCCACCCCGGCCGATCCCTTACAGCTCGGACCGCCGCAGCGGGTCGCCGACATCGGCTGGGCCTTCATCTTCCCGTGGTCGACCACATCCTGGTACCTCGACGGCTCGGTACCCACGCTTCCGCCGGGCAGCCGGGGGCCGATCGTGGTCGTCAAGGACACCGGACACACCTGGCTACTGGACAGCCTCCGCAACTACGACGCGCAGCTGACCGCGTACGCGCACGCGAACGGGTACCGCGTCCCGATGGAACAGGCGCCATGATGGACGGCGTGGTGTTCCGCGAGACGGGCTGTTAGATGACCGAGCCGCCGAGCGAGGTCGAGTTGGTCGCCATGCAACGGCGTGCCGAAGCGCTGTGGCACGCGGGCGACGCGGCGGGCGCCGAACACTGGCTGCGCCGGGCCGCCGCGGGTGGCAGTGCGCCGGCGATGGGCATGCTCGGCACGCTGCTGGGGGCCGACGGGCGGATCGGCGAGGGGATCCACTGGCTGGAGACCGCCGCCGCCCGCGGCAACGAGGCGGCGGGCATGCAGCTGGGTCTGCTGCACACCGAGCGCGGGAATATCGATGAGGCGGAGCGCTGGCTACGGCCGGCCGCCGAGCGCGGGTTGCCGGAAGCCCTCTGCAATATGGGCGTCATCGCCAACCGGCGTGGACGCGACGAAGAGGCCGAGCAGTGGTACGAACGAGCCGTCCGCGCCGGAAATCCTACGGCCATGCGCAGTCTCGGCTTGCGCTTGGCGCGCCGCGGCGAATTCGACCGCGCCATCGACCTGCTCACCGAGGCCGCGCGGCGGGGAAGGACCGATGCGATGGCCGTGCTGGGCGCCTTGCATCTGGACCGCGGCGAGCCGATCGAGGGTGAGCGGTGGTTGCGCAAGGGCGCCGAAGCGGGCGACCCGGACTCGATGTTCCACCTCGCGCTGTTGCTGCGCGCTGCCAACACCCCCTACCTCGCGGGCGATTTCGCCGACCCCGAGGTGCTGCGGACCGCCGCCGCCATCGCGACCGGCCGCACCCCGGCGCAGCGGGAAGCCAGGCAGTGGCTGGAACACGCGGCCGCGCTGGGCCATCCGCAGTCGATGCGACTGTTGCACGATCTGTGAGCCGCTGGACGCTCGAAAACCCTTCTGGCCAGCCAAGTTTGTCGGTCCCCCCGGGTACAATCGAAGGTACGTTCGAGGGGGCTCGCCCGCCCCCGATCGCCACGGGAGGGATGCCAATGCGCACACCACGAACCGTTCTCATCGATCACCCCTACACCCCTTTGCAGAAGCGCCCGCTGCCTCCGGGCCGCCCCAGGGCGTGGTACGTCCTGCACAACCGGCGGCTCAAGGCGATGCGCCTGGCGATCGCACTGCTCGACTCCGGCGTCTACGCACCGAGTTACGCCACCAACAAGCGACTCAGGCACACCGCGGAGGTGATCGGCATCCGCCCGCCCTCCGACGCCACCTGCTCCATGGTCCGCACCTTGATGCGCAGGCGGTACTGAGTCCGATCCCATTACCTACTGCGGCGGCTCTTCTTGCGCGGCGGCGGCAGGAGTCCTTCGGCGCGCAGCCGGGCCGCGTGCTCGGCCAGCGCTTCGACCAGAGGACCGACCTGGGCCACGTCGGGCTGCACGTCCACGCGCAGACCGAATTCGATGGCGGTTTCGGCGGTCTTGGGGCCGATGCAGGCCACGATGGTGCGGGCGTGCGGCTTGCCCGCGATGCCGACCAGGTTGCGCACCGTGGAGGACGAGGTGAACAGGACCGCGTCGAAACCGCCGGTCTTGATCATCTCGCGAGTCTCCGCGGGCGGCGGCGAAGCGCGCACCGTGCGGTAGGCCGTGACGTCGTCGATCTCCCAGCCGCGATCGCGCAGGCCCTCGGCCAGCGTCTCGGTTGCGATGTCGGCGCGCGGCAGCAGCACCCGGTTCACCGGGTCGAACACGTCGTCGTAAGGCGGGAAGTCGGCCAGCAGACCCTCGGAGGACTGCTCGCCGCTGGGCACCAGCTCGGGGTTGATGCCGAACGACCGCACCTTGTCGGCGGTGGCCTCCCCCACGCAGGCGATCTTCACACCGGAGAACGCCCGCGCGTCCAGACCGAATTCGGCGAACTTCTCCCACACCGCGCGGACCGCGTTGGTGGACGTGAACACCACCCACTGGTAGCGACCGTCGACCAAACCCTTGACCGCGCGCTCCATCTGGGCGGGGCTGCGCGGCGGCTCGACCGCGATGGTCGGCACCTCCATCGGGATGGCGCCGTGCGTGACGAGCCGTTCGCTCATCTCCGCGGCCTGATCCTTGGTGCGCGGCACCAGCACGGTCCAGCCGTACAGCGCGCGCGACTCCCACCAGGACATCTTCGAGCGTTGCGCGACCACCTTGCCGATGGTCACCACCAGCGGGCCGACCAGTTCGGAGGCGGCGCTGTTCAGCGTGGCCAGAGTGGCCTCGATGGTGCGCTGCTGACGGGTGGTGCCCCGTACCGTCACCGCGACCGGGGTCTGCGGTGCCATGCCGTGCTCGACCAGGGCGCTCGCGGTCTCCGCGAGATGACCCGAGGTCGCGTGCAGGACCAGCGGGCCGGGCGCGGCCGCGAGCGCGGCCCAGTCGACCTCGCCGCGCACGTCCGCCTCGGTGTGCCCGGAACCGAGCGCGATGCCGGCGTAGCTGGGCACCGCGGAGCCATTGGGCAGGCCGGGCAGCACCTCGAAGACCATGTGCGAGCGGGTGACGGCGTTGACCTCGGCGATCACCGAATCGGTGGTCAGCGGGTCGCCCGCGACCACGCGCACCACGTCGTGCCCGGCACGCGCTTCGGCGATGAGCGTCTTGGCCACCTCGGCCGGCTCGCCGAGCGCGGGCCGCACGTCGACGGGACGTTCGCCGTCGGGCCCCGGCTCGACCGAGGTGCCGATCAGGGCGAGCACACCCTTGTCGACGTCCGGGTCGGTGAACGCCAGCGTCGCCCGCCCGATGACCTCACGGGCCCGCACCGTGAGCAGCGCCGGGTCACCCGGACCCGATCCGACGAAAAGAATGCGACCGGGGTGCTTCTTCGTGGCTCGGCTCATGCCTGCACCTCGCTTGCGCTCGGCTCCGGCATACCCGAAGGCACGGTGCCTATGCTTCCGCTCATCGGCTGTTCTCCATTGGGCTGGGGTTGGGCAAGTCTGTGGCGGGCGAACTCACCGCCCGGGTGGGGGAACCGTCGTCCGGTTCGGTGGCGAGCAACTCGCGCGCACCCATGTCGAGCAACTCGCGGGCAAGCGCGCGGCCGAGCTCGGCGGCGTCGTCCGGGGCGCCGACCACCGACGCGCGCAGCACGTCGGATCCGTCGACGGCCGCCGCGCACGCGCGCAGCGACAGCTCGTCCACGATCCGCCCCTCGTCGTCGAGCGATTCGACCACCTCGGCGAGCGCACCGATCGGTGCGGTGCAGCCCGCCTCGAGTTCGGCCAGCAGCGACCGCTCGGCGGCGACCGACGCGCGGGTGGCCGCGTCGTCGAGGCCGGAAAGGATCTCCACCAGCGCGGTGTGGTCGCTGCGGCATTCGACCGCGAGCGCGCCCTGCGCGGGAGCGGAGAGCATCTGCACCGGCTCCAGCGACTCGGTGACCGCGTCCAGCCGATCGATGCGGGCCAGTCCGGCTCTGGCCACCACCACGGCGTCCAACTCGCCCTCGCGGACCTTGCGCAGCCGGGTGTCCAGGTTGCCGCGCAGCGGGACGATGTCCAGACCGAGCCCGAGCGCCCGCAACTGAGCGGCGCGACGCGGCGCGGAGGTGCCGACCTTGGCGCCCGCGGGCAGCTCGCCGAGGACGAGTCCGTCGCGCGCGACCAGCGCGTCACGCGGGTCCTCCCTGGGCGGGATGGCGGCGATGGTGAAGCGCGGGTCCTGCGCGGTCGGCAAGTCCTTGTAGGAGTGCACGGCGATGTCGATCGCGCCCGCCGCCAGCTCGTCGCGTAGCGCGGAGGTGAACACGCCGACGCCGATCTTCTGCACCGGGTCCGACGACAGGTCACCGGCGGTCTTGATGACGACCAGCTCGGCGGGCTGCCCGGCCGCGATCAGCGCGTCGCGCACCGTGCCCGCCTGGGTCAGCGCGAGCAGGCTCCCGCGGGTGCCGATCCGCCACGGGGCACGAGTGCCTTCCGCGGTGGCGTTGCCTTCTCGGTGAACCATGGTCATGCCGTCTGCCCCTGTTCCTCGCCGCGATGGCCCGCGGTGAAGTCGTCGGCCAGCGCGATCTCCCCGTCGGCCAATGTGATCTCGGCGCGGTCGTCCGCGAGCGCGGTGATCTCCATCGGCGCGGCGACCGCCTGGGCCGCGCCCGGCTTCAGTTCGAACAATTCGCGCAGCGCCTCGGCGTAGCTGTCGCCGCCCGGCGTGGAGGCGAGCTGCTTGACCCGCACCGTCGGCGCGTGCAGCAGTTTGTCGACCACCCGGCGCACCGTGCGGGCGACCTCGTCGCGTTCCGGGTCTGCGAGGCCGGGCAGCCGCGAATCCAGACGCAGCAGTTCGGCCTCGACCACCTCCGCCGCACGCTGGCGCAGCGCCGCCACCGTCGGGGTGACCTCGGCCATCCGCTGTCCGGCGAGATACTTCGCGAGCTCGTCGGCGACGATCGATCGGGCGGCCGCCGTGTCGTCGGCGGCGGCGCCCGCGGCCGGATCGCGCTGCAAGGTCTCGATGTCGATGAGCGTGACGCCGGGCAGCCCGGCCACGGCGTGCTCCACATCGCGCGGCAGGCCGAGATCGCAGAACACCAACGGCCGGTCCACCGTGGCGAATTCCTCGCCGCGCTCGCGGTCGGTGAGCGCGCGGTGGGTGTCGGCGAGCGTCACGACCGCGCCGACCGCGCCGGTGCAGGTGACCACCACGTCGGTCGCGGACATGGCCTCGGTGAGCCGCGACAGCTCCATGGCCTCCGCCTCGACGCCGTGCGTCCGCGCGGTCTCGGCGAGCCTGCGCGCCCGCGCGATGGTGCGGTTCACCACGATGATCCGGCCGATCCCGGCTCGGGAGAGATGCGCGACCGCGAGACCGCCCATGGCCCCCGCTCCGACCACCGCGGCGGTCCGGCCGGCCAGGGGGCCGAGCACCTGCTGCGCGCGATCGAGCGCGACCGACACCACCGACGCGCCCGCGCGGTCGATGCCGGTTTCGGCGTGCACCCGCTTGCCGACCCGCAGCGCGTGCTGCGCCAGCTCGTGCAGGGTCCGCCCGACCGCGCGCTGCGCGTCGGCGGAGGCGTAGGCCCCGCGAATCTGGCTGAGCACCTGCTGCTCGCCGACCACCATCGAGTCCAGGCCACTGGCGACCGCGAACAGATGCTCGGCGGCGGCCTCGGAGTAGCGGACGTAGGCGTGCTTGGTCAGATCCGGCATCGGCAGGCCGGAGTGCTTGGTCAGTAGATCGCCGATCTCGGCGAGACCGCCGTGGAAGGCGTCGACCACCGCGTAGACCTCGACCCGGTTGCAAGTGGAGACGATCATCGCCTCGGACACTCGGCTGGAGGAGATCAGACGGTCGATCAGCTTCGGCCGGTCGGTGTCGGTGACGGCCACCTTCTCCAGCACGGGAACCGGCGCGCTGCGGTGCGAGATGCCGACGAGGAGAACGCTCATGCCGTCACCGTCCCGGCACGAACGGAATCCTCCGCCGTGCGGTACTGCATGATTCGCTCGCTGCGCTCACTCATGGTGTGACCACCGATCCCTTGCTGCTTGGCTCCGTTGCCGTATGCGAGGTTGCCGTATGCGGGGTTGCCGAGTGCTGGAGTGCCGGATGCGAAGTCGGCAGGCGGTGCGCGATGCGACCCGACCCGGCGTGCACGACCTCCGGCAGCGGAGCCTGCTCCGCGTTGCGCACCCGTTCGAACGACAGCATCTGCATCTCGACGGCCAGGTCGACGCGGCGGACCTCGACCGTGGCCGGTGCGACCAGCTCGCAGGGGGCGAAACTCAGAATCGACTGCAGTCCGAACGCGACGAGCCGATCGCACACGTCCTGGGCCGCGTCGTCGGGAACGGTGATCACCGCGATGGTCGGCTCCAGCTCGGCGACCGCCGCGGCCAGCTCCGCGACGTCGCGCACCACCAGTCCGGCGACCGGCATGCCGATCACCGCGGGGTCGCTGTCGAGAATGCCGACCACGGTGAAACCGCGCCGCTGAAACCCGCCGTAGCCCACCAGTGCCCGGCCCAGGTTTCCCGCGCCGACCAGCACGACACGGTGGCCCTGGGACAGACCGAGCACATCCTCGATCCGGGAGCGGAGCTTGGCCACGTCGTAGCCGACGCCGCGAACGCCGTTGGGGCCGAGGAAGGATAGATCCTTGCGCAATTTGGCCGAATTGACACCCGCCGCGACAGCCAGTTCCTCACTCGATACGATGGCAACACCGTCGTCGGCCAACATGGCGAGGACCCGAAGATAGGTAGCCAGCCGCGCGACGGTGGCCTGCGGGATGTCCTTCTGCAGAGCCCTGCCGGAGACGCCGCCTGGCGCCTCATGCTGCTCTGTCACGTCGTCGGCTCCTCGTCCCGGGCCTCGGGGCTCCGGTTCGTCGCTCGACCCTTCTGACCCGGGGGCGGTCCGGTGCCATGGTGTCGAAGTTTCGGATTTCGGGGCGGCTCCGCAGCCTCGGCATGCGGGTCGCGTTGCCACCACCGTAACTGCTTGTGAAGCCCTGCACAAAGTCGGTGAAATTGGCCTCATTTTCCGCCGCGACCAGCACAGTGGCCGAATCGGACGGAAAACGGCGCGCTCAGCGCTCCAGGTCGGCCCGCAATCGGGTCTCGTCCACATCGAAATAGCTGTGTTCGCGGCCGTCGAGCAGGACGACGGGAAGCCGGTCGCCGTACTCCGCGCGCAGGCCAGGGTCGGTAGCGGCGGCTTCGTCGACGTCGACGGTTCCCGGTTCGAAACCGAATTCGGCGCAGATCACGCGCAGCTGTTCCAGTGCCGTCGCACACAGTCCACAGCCCGCGCGAGTCAGCAATGTCACCGAATGTGTGTGATTGGTCATGACCGGAATTCAATCAGCGGCCGGAACGCCATGCGGGCTCGGTGCGCGCCACGCGATTGTGTCGCGCGCCGCCTTCTGCCGTGACTGTCGGCCGATCCGGCTACTGTTGACATGGTTCGCGCGACGGGCGGAGGTACTGGTGCCGGAACGATCGAAGGTGGCGAGGGCCGGATTCATCGCGGGACGATTCGGTGAGTTTCCGGCGCGGTGGAATCTGAGCCAGATGGGCCAGGGTCTGCAGGACCAGCTCGCCCGCATCTCGCGCAGCCCCTTCGGCCCGAGTGAAGAGGAATTGCGGGCCAATCTGGCCGGTGAGGCGAGCGCGGACGCGGCGCTGACCCTGCACGACGCCGAGCTCGCCGCGGGCGAGGTGGAGCCCGCCGGTCCCGAGGCGCCGCGCGACTTGACCGCGGCGGCGTTCTTCGACGTCGACAACACCATGGTGCAAGGCGCCTCGATCGTGCATTTCGCCCGTGGCCTAGCGGCGCGCAAGTACTTCAAGACCTCCGATCTGGTGGATGTCGCCTGGAAACAGGTGAAGTTCCGGGTCACCGGCAAGGAGAGCAGCACCGACATGGCCAGCGGCAAGGAGAAGGCGCTGGCGTTCATCGCCGGGCGCTCGACCGCCGAACTGGCCGCGCTGGGCGAGGAGATCTACGACGAGATCATCGCCGACAAGATCTGGCCCGGCACCCGCGCGCTCGCGCAGATGCACCTGGACGCGGGCCAGCAGGTGTGGCTGGTGACCGCGACCCCGGTGGAGCTGGCGCAGGTGATCGCGAAGCGGCTCGGGCTCACCGGAGCGCTGGGCACCGTGGCCGAGAGTGTCGACGGGAAGTTCACCGGACGCCTGGTGGGCGACATCCTGCACGGACTCGGCAAAGCGCACGCGGTGCGCACCCTGGCGATCCGCGAGGGCTTGAACCTCAAGCGGTGCACCGCGTACTCCGACAGCCACAACGATGTGCCGATGCTCTCGCTGGTCGGCACCGCCGTCGCGATCAACCCGGACTCGGATCTACGCGAGGTCGCCAAGAACCGCGGCTGGGAGATCCGCGACTTCCGAACCGGCCGAAAGGCAGCGAAGATCGGCGTACCCACCGCCCTGGCCCTCGGCGCAGCGGGCGGTGCCGTAGCAGCGGCGGTAACCCGCCGCCGCGACGGTCACTAGCGATCCCCGCTACCCCGTGAAAACGTTGCGGCGCTTGGTGAGCAGTTTGTAGAGCGTCTGCTGGATGGTCTCGCGCACCTGGTCGGTGACCTCGAACATGGTCATCGGGTCGTCGGCGGCCTCGGGCTCGTACGGCGCGGTCGGGATGGGGGCGCCGAATTCGATGTACCACTTCGACGGCAGCGGCACCGCGCCCAGCGGGCCCAGGTGCGGGAAAAGCGGCGTCACGGGGAAATACGGGAGACCCAGGAGCCGGGCCAGCGGCTTGAGGTCGGCCAGCTTGGGATAGATCTCCTCGGAGCCGACGATGGAGCACGGGATGATCGGCACGCCGGTGCGCACCGCGGCGGCGACGAAGCCGCCGCGACCGAAGCGCTGCAGCTTGTAGCGATCGGTGTACTGCTTGCCGACGCCCTTGAACCCTTCGGGGAACACGCCGGTCAGCTCGCCGGAGCGCAGCAGCCGTTCGGCGTCCTCCCGGCAGGCCAGCGTGTGACCCGCCCGGCGAGCCAGCACCCCGAGCACGGGCGTCTCGAAGATCAGGTCGGCCGCCAGCAAGCGCAACGCGCGCTGCTTGGGATGCCGATCGTGCACGGCCAGCTGCAGCATCAGACCGTCGATCGGCACGGTGCCCGCGTGGTTGGCCACGATCAGCGCGCCGCCCGCTTCCGGGAGATTCTCCATACCGCTGACCTCCACCCGGAACCACACATCCGACAGCGGACGCAGGGCGGGCAGGATGACCGACTCGAGCAGATGCTCGTCGAAACCGAACTCGTCGACCTGGTAGTCGCCGGTGAGCCTGCGGCGCGCGAAATCCGCGGTCTTGGAGATCTGCTTGCCGAGCGCGCCGCGCAGCATGCCCGACAGCGACTGGGGCGCGGCGGGCGCGACCGCCGCGCGCCGCTCCACCAGCGATGTCACCGGACTCTGCGCGGCCAGCCTGCGTGGCGCGGGCCGCTGACGCGCCTCGATCTGGAGGTCGTGGAGTCGGATGACTTTCGCTACGTCATTCATTGGTGTGCTCCCGTACCGGCCCCGAGCAGGCCGAGCAGTTTGTGTTCTGCGGCGTCGATCCACGCTGGATCGACCACGGGCCGCAACGCTGCGCCCCCGATGAAGTCGTCGAATGCCTGCACCGTCGTCCAGCGCGGCACGAACCCGAATTCGGTGCGCATGCGCGTGGTGTCCAGGCCACAACCGAAGTGGAAATAGTCGAGCTGTTCGGCGGAGAACTCCCGCAGCACCGGGCCCATGAGCAGGCGACCCGCGGTGCGGAACACCGTGAAGGGAACGGGCAACTCGATCCGGCCCGCCCGGCGGACCGCCTGCGACAGCGACAGCGCGCCGTCGCCCGCGATGTTGTACGTGCCACCTGCCGCGCCGCGCGCCGCGTGGGTCAACGCGGCCACCGCGTCCTCCTCGTGCAGCAGCTGCATTCTGGCGTCCCGGCCGAATACGGTAGGGGTCACCGGCGAACGCAGATATTGCGCGCCGCGGGCGGCCAGCCGCGGGCCCACGATGGGGGCGAATCGCAGAATTGACGTGGCGATATCGGGGCGCCGCCTGGCCAGCCCGCGAACATAACCCTCTATATCGATCATGTCCCGCGCGAACCCACCACGCGGCGGTGTGCGCGCGCTCATTTCCTCGGTGAATTTCGCGGGATCCTTGGCGCTGCAACCGTAAACCGCCGACGAGGAGCGCAGCACCACCCGGCGCACCGAAGCCACCTTCTGGCACACCGCGAACAGCTGCATCGCGCCGAGGACGTTGTAATCCTTCATCACCGCGCGACCGCCGCCCGCAGGCGGGCGCGTCAGCAGCGCGGTGTGCACCACGGTATCCACCTCGCCACCATCGATCACCTTACGGATCAACGGATTTCGAATGTCCGCCCGCACGAATTCCGCGCGGCCCATGCGCCGCTGCAACTCTCGGCTCGGCGTCATCGTGTCGACGGCGAGGATCCGCTCGATCGCGGGTTGCTGGGCGAGGCGGGCGACGACCGTGCCGCCGAAGAACCGGCTGGCCCCGGTGACCAGCACGACCTTCGGCGCGTACACTTCCCGACCCTCAGAACTCACCGGCACCCGCTTTCCATTGCCAGCCGCCCTTGTGATTATTCCCAGTGCCCAGCGTAGCGGGTACCTACCCGTGCACCGAGAGTATTAACCAGGATCTAACGATGACTTCAGTCACGTGATACAAATTGTGATTCCAAAATTTCAAGTTTCAAATAAAAGAGCCCGTCACCTATTGGTGACGGGCTCGCGCAGCTACCACGCAGCGATGCCTACTTGCCGAGTTTGCGCCGCTGAACACGCGTGCGGCGAAGCAGCTTGCGGTGCTTCTTCTTCGACATGCGCTTGCGGCGCTTCTTGATCACAGAACCCATAGGGTTGTCCTCGCGTTCTCTCTACTCGGCACGCACGCTGCCCGTGCGCGATTGCCGGACGCCCGTCTGCCCGCGCCCCGGCCGACGGGCCGGGGTCACTCGGCAAGCCTCACGCCCCGTGTTCGCGCCGCCGGATACCACGGGGCAACGAACAACGATGCCACCGGCGGGCGAACACGAACCGAGGAGCTATCGTACCGTCACGCCCTAGCGGGACCGAAACCGCCTCATCCGGCGTCGAAATAGGACGTTTCCAGATAGTCGTGCACCGCCTTGGCGTGCACCCGGAACGATCGTCCGACGCGCACGGCGGGCAACTCGCCCGAGTGCACGAGCCGGTAGACCGTCATCTTGGACACCCGCATCAGACTCGCCACTTCGGCGACGGTGAGAAACTGGGTGCCGCCGCCGAGTACAGGTTGCCCCTGCGTCGCGGCCTCACGCTGTGCGCGGGAATTCCCCCGACCTGCTGCGGGACCGGAGCCGCCGGACGCTCCGGAATTCGCAGACATCTTGTTCGCAGACATCATTGCACCATTGACCTCCGGCACGTCCGCGCCGCCGGCTTCCCCACCGGCGGAACAGACACGCACGTGCTCCTTGAAGCTTAGCGGGACCAGTGGTGTTACTGCGACGGGTGTGAGAAATCGGGTTTTCCGATTTTGGACAGACCGGTCACTCCGCTGATGCGCCCTGTTCGACCGACCGTTCCTTCGATGCGAAGAGGGCTTCCCAGAATGCCGAGCGTAGTCCTCCGCGCTCGAGTTCGCGGATCGCGGCCGCGGTGGTGCCCGCGGGCGAGGTCACCGCGGCGCGCAATTCCGCCGCGGTCTGGGTGGAACTGTCCAGCAGGGCGGCCGAGCCGACCATGGTCTGCACGACGAGCTGGGTGGCCACATCCCTGGTGAGCCCGAGCCCGACGCCCGCGTCCACCAAGGCCTCGACGACCAGGAAGAAGTAGGCGGGCCCGGATCCGGACACCGCGGTGACGGCATCCATCTGGCTCTCCGCCACGGTGACCACCTTGCCGACCGCGCCGAGCACCTCGGTCACCAGTTCCAGATGCTGCTCGCGCGCATAGCGCCCCGGCGCGATGACGCTCATCCCCTGCCCCACCAGCATCGGCGTATTCGCCATCACCCGCACCACGGGGAACCCGGCGGGCATTTTGCCCTCCAGTCGCGCGGTCGGCACACCGGCCGCAAGCGACACCAGCACCTGATCGCGGTCGCTGCCGATCTCCGCCTTGCCCAGCGGCGCGAGCACGGCGTCCACATCGCCCGGTTTCACCGCGATCACCAGCAGATCCGCGCCGACCGCGGCATCGGCGAGGTCGTCGGTGACCCGGACGCCGAAGCGGTCGGCGAGCTGATGGGCCCGTTCCCGATGCGTCTCCACGACGACCAAATCCTTGGTCAGCCGCCCGGACTCCAGCAACCCGGCGACCAACGCCTCCCCGATGCGCCCGCCACCGATCACCGCAATTCTCGTCATGGGCGTCAAGGCTAGACGGCGCGCGCGGCGGCTCAGCGCTGGGGAACGAGCGCCAGCTGACGACTCTGCGCGACGACCGCGCCGGTCGAGTCCAGCACCAGCTGATCTTCGTCGAACATGCGCTCGCCCACCTCGTGCGTGGTGGCGATGATCCGCAGCCAGCCCGGCGCGGGCCTACGACGCAGGTAGGTGGTCATCTGCACGGTGGGCGCCCAGCCGAAGTGGCCGAGGTTCATCGGGACCGGCGGGCTCATGTCGGCGCTCATCATGGCGAAGTACATCGCGACGTCCGGGTCCTGTTCGTCGCCCGGGCGCGGACGAATCCACATCCGCAGGCGCGGCTCGCCCTTCGCGCCCGCGAGGAAGCGGGCCCAGTCGCGGTCGAGATAGATGTCGGCTCCTCGGCCGACGTGCACGATCTCGCCCATCTGGGAGCCTGGCTCGTAGCCGACGGCATCGGCGGGCGGCTCCGTGGGCATGTCGGAGTGCTCGGGCGCGTAGATCGGATTCGCGTCGTCGAGGCGGCTGAACGTCAGCGCCGTGCGCACCAGGACGCGGCCGTTCTGGATGAGATCGGCGTCGGCCAGGCAGATCTGGCGACCGATCTTCCGCAGGCGCACCTCGTATTCGACATCGCCGGGGTTCGGCGCGCCGAGGAAATCGGAACTCGCGGCGACCGGCGCCATCCCGACCAGCGCGGGATCGGCGGCGCGCAGCCAATTCGTCGCCGCGGCCGCACTGCCCGCGACCATCGTCCCGCCGTGCACCTTCGGGCCGATGGTCCAGATGTCGTCGATGAAGCCCAGGTAGCGGCCGGTGTCCGGAGTTCGCGGCGGCGCCGGTTCCAGCGCGCACACCTGGCTGAACGGTGCGTCGGTCGTTGCCGCCGCGCCGAATTCGGCCGTCAGCTCCGTCGTCATCCTCACTCCTGTCCTGCGTCGGCCGCACCCGATGGCGTCGTTCGCGGCCTCGTGACCACACTGTCGGCAACGGGTTCGTACAACGTACAACGCAACCGGCGACCGACCCCATGGCCGCATACCGGAGTAGCGACGAGCGTCACATCGGCGGTTCGGGCGAGCTGTGCCGCGCGCCGGCGGGAGTGGGCGCGGCGGCCTCGGTCAGATGCTTGCGGGCGAAGGCCAGCGTGCGATGCAACATCTCGGCCCGCTCCTTGGTCGTGCGCGCGTTCTGCGTATTGATCTCGGCGACGACCTGGCCGGTGAAACCGCTGCGGACCATGCTCGCGCACACTTCCACGCACGGCTGGGTGCCATCGCCAGGAACGAGATGTTCGTCGTGCGCGGCGCCCCGGCCGTCGGCCAGGTGCAGATGGACCAGACCCGCGCCCATGCGGGCCGCCAGCGCCAACGGGTCGGCTCCTGCGGTGGCGGTATGCGACAGGTCCAGGGTGTAGTGGCGGAACCCGGTGTCGGTCGGGTCGTAGGAGGGGCTGAAGGCGGTGAGCGCCGGACCCGGGCCACCACGGCGCTCCAGTCGGCGCACCGCGCCTTCGCGTCGGCCGAACAGCGTGTCCGCCCGCATCGGGAACATGTTCTCCACCGCCACGAGCACCGGGCTGCTCTCCTCCAGCTCGGCCACCTGCGCCGCGAACCCGGCCGCATAGCGGCGCTGCCAGCGGAACGGCGGATGCACGACGACCGTGCCCGCACCGAGCGCCTGGGCGGTGTGCACACTGCGCTCGAGCTTGGCCACCGGATCCGAACCCCATACCCGCTGCGAGATCAGCAGGCACGGAGCGTGCAACGCGAGCACCGGAACGCCGTAACTGCGCGAATACGCCTGCACGGTGGCGATGCTCTGGCTGGCGGGCTCGGCCCAGACCATCAGCTCGACGCCGTCGTAGCCGAGTTCGGCGGCGTAACGGAACGCGGCCTCCGTATTCTCCGGGTACACCGAGGCGGTCGAGAGCCCCACCCGGATCTCCCTCGGCCGGGATGCGCCCCCGGTATCTCCTGGCGATCCCTCGCCCATCCGCGACCCGGTCTCGTTCGCCTGCCCGATATTCGCCACGACTTGCTCCATGCTCAGTTCGTGCTGAGAAGAAAGGCCAGTGGCCCCAGCGTGACGAAGATGCCCACGACGACGGCGATCACCGTGCTGAGGATGTCGTCGGTCCTGCGCAGGATCCGCACGAGGGCCACCAGGCCGAGAATCACGATCATCGCCAGGGCCAGTGCGACCCAGGGCAGCATCTCCCACATCCGCTCGAAGCCCTTGAACAGCAGCATGCCCGCGACGGCGGCGCCGGTGCTCTGGCCGCCGAGGATCATCCACTGGCGCCGGTTCTCGTCGTCCTCCGCCTTCTTGACGGCCCGGGACCGGCGCGAGGTGGCCCGGCTGGTGATGCGAGGTTCGTCGACGATGTCGTCCTCGTCGTCTTCGTCCTCGTCCAGCGCGATCGGCTCGTAGACGTCGGTGACGCCGTCCAGTTCCGCGGCCTCGGCCGCGGCGCGCCTACCGCGACCGCCTCTGCCGTTGCGCTCCGCCGCGCCGCGTTCGGCCCGGTCGACGCCGTCGCGCAGCAGGTCGCCCGCGACCGTCTGGCCGGAGAGCAACTGCTGATCCTGGCTGGCCAGCGACCACGCGGCGGTCGGGATGCCGACGGACTCCGGCGCGGAATCGGCCTGCGGCTTGTGCCTGCGGGCCGACCAGGCCGGTAGTCCGTTCTCGCCGACGCCCTCGCGGCGGGCTGGTCTTCGATGTGCCTCCGGCTGCGGCTCGGGCGGAGCGGGCCTGGTCGGCTTCGGTCTCGGATCGGGCGGCGGCGGAAGGGGCAGCGGTTCCGATTCCGGGGCGAAACCGCCGGTGGACGGGGACCAGGCCGCGGTGGACGGACCGAGATCCTCGGCGGCTTCCGCGGCCTCCGCGGCCTCCGCCGCCCTGCGCCTGGCCGCACGCCCGCCCCTGGCGCCATTGCGTTCGGGCAGCGGCGAACGGCCGAAGCCGGGTGCGTCCCGCTCTGCGTGGCCGTTGCGGCCCGGTTCACCGACCCCGCGGTCGGACAGCGCGTCCCGGCCGAACGGCTCGTGCGGGACCTCGTGCCAGGACCGTACCTCCGTGGCCTCTTCTTCGGGTTCCTCCCGCCTGCGCCTGCGCCCGGAGCGCGGGGGCGTCTCGGGCGCACCCGCCAGTGGGTCGGGGGCGTACGGACCGGGCGCGACAGAGAACAAATCGGACACCGGAGTATCCGGCGACAGCGGATCGAAGGACGTGCCGTGCCACGAAGAGGGCATCTCCCGGCCGGGCATGACCCGGCTGGATCGCCCGGGCGGCGGATCGGCCTGCGGCGGGTCCGGCTGCGCGTAACCGGCCAGCGGGTCGTACATCGAAATCGGGCCCGACATGGGCGAATACGACGACGGATCGGGCTGCGGCTCGGGCGAGTAGGAAACCGGTTCCGGCGCGGGCGGATCGAACGAGGGGGGCGCGTAGGCGGGCTCCTCCGCTTCGGAATCCGGCGCCGCGTGCGCGGAGTGGCCACCGCCGTCCCGGATGACCGGCAGGTCGCCGGTCAGTTCGGCGACGGAGATGCCACGGCCACTGCGGCGACGTCTGCCACCGCCGGACGAGCCTCCGCTCTGCTGGCCGTTACGCGCCAGCAGTTCCGCGACCGACAGCTGTTTGGAATCCTCGCTCATGACGACACCGTCCCGATCGAGCCCGGCGAAGGCGCGCCGCCGGGCGCGGGCCGACCGTCACCGGTCGCCGTGCCCGCTGAGTACGTTGCTTCGGGTCCACCATTCATATCGGTATCCAGTTTGCGCAGGATCAGCCCTTCACGCAGCGCCCACGGGCAAATCTCCAAAGTATCGAGCGAAAGTGCCCGCATACTCGCCTCCGCGACCAGTGCGCCGGCCACCAATTGCTGTGACCGATCGGAACTTACGCCTTCCAATTCTGCACGGTCCGCCGCCGTCATCCGCGAGATGAACGCAATCAGTTGGCGCAGACCCGAGCTCGTGAGTGTACGACGCACCCGCGGACCCGCCGCGGAGGGTGCCGCTCCGGTGAGCCGGGCCAGCGACCGGAAGGTCTTCGAGGTGCCGACGGCGAGATCGGGCTTGCCCGGCTCGAGCAGCTTCTTCGCCGGTACCACCAGTTCGGCGTCCAGCCAGTCCCGCAGCACGGCGACCCGGCGCTTGCCCGGCGGGTCCTCGCGCAGCCACTCCCTGGTCAACCGGCCCGCGCCCAGCTGCAAGGACAGCGCGACGTCGGGTTCCTCGTCGCCGCCGTTGGTCATCTCGAGCGATCCACCGCCGATGTCCAGGTTGAGAATGCGCCCGGCGCTCCAGCCGTACCAGCGGCGCACCGCGAGGAAGGTCAGCCGCGCCTCGTCGACGCCGGACAGCACCCGCAGGTCGACTCCGGTCGACTCGCGCACGCGGCCGAGTACCTCCTCGGAGTTGGCCGCCTCCCGCAGCGCCGAGGTGGCGAACGGCATCAGTTCGACGCATCTGGACGTCTCGGCGATGCTGGCGAATTCGGCCACGGTGTCGATCAGCCGCTGCGCGCCCGCCTCGGTGATGCGACCGGCGACGTCGATGTTCTCCGCGAGCCGCAAGGTGGCTTTCGTCGAACTCATCGGCAGGGGGTGACCGCCACGATGCGCGTCCACCACGAGCAGGTGAACGGTATTGCTTCCGACATCGAGTACCCCAAGCCGCACATGAACACGGTACTGGGTGGCGCGGCACTTCAGCCCAGGCGACTGAACTGTTAGCGTCTTATTTCGTGACGGTAGGCGCATCACCGAGCAGCCCGACCCGGCCCCGACCAGCGGGGAAGATCGACCCCGCCCCGGAAGTCGATCCAGACTTTCCCCGTGAGTGGATCGAGTTCGTAGATCCGGCAAATGACGAGCATCTGATCGTCGCCGATCTGACTTGGTTGCTGTCGCGGTGGACGTGCGTGTTCGGCACCCCGGCCTGTCAGGGCATCCTGACCGACCGGCCGGACGACGGCTGCTGCTCGCACGGCGCGTTCCTCTCCGACGAGGACGACCGCAAACGACTGAGCCGCGCTGTGAAGATGCTCACACCCGAGGACTGGCAGCTGCGGGACGAGGCGACCAACGCGCAGGGCAAAGTCACCAAGAGCGGCTATCTGGAACTCGACGAACTGGACGACGAGCCCGCGCTGCGCACGCGCCGGTTCGACGGCGCGTGCATCTTCCTCAACCGTCCCGGCTTCGCGGGCGGCATCGGCTGCGCCCTGCACTCCATGGCGCTGCGGCGCGGCATCGAGCCGATGGAGATGAAGCCGGACGTGTGCTGGCAGCTGCCGATTCGCCGCACCCAGGACTGGGTGGACCGGCCCGACGGCGTGCAGATCCTGCGCACCGTGATCACCGAATACGACCGCCGCGGGTGGGGGCCGGGCGGCGCCGATCTGGACTGGTACTGCTCCGGCTCTCCCGACGCCCATGTCGGCAGCAAGCCGGTGTGGCAGTCCTACGCACCGGAGCTGACCGAACTGATCGGCGCGCCCGCCTACGCGGAGCTGGCCAGGCACTGCAAGCGCCGCGAAGGTCTCGGCCTGATCGCCGTCCACCCGGCGACGGTGCATGCCGAGCGGATGCGCGAATCCACGGATCCGCTCGCCTGACCAGTTTGCCGGTTGGGCGCTCGCTCGGCCGCGGTCGGCGGACCGATTCGCCGGGCGGTTCACCCCGTCGCCATGCGAGCTTTACCCGGATCGGGTTTGATGTGCCGTTATGTCCAAGAAAGTTCTCACCGCGGCCACCATCGCCCTGGGCGCCGCCCTCTCGCTGACCGGAGTAGCCCACGCCGAGCCGAACGGCGACCCGCACAAGTTCTTCGACTTCACCACGGAGTTCGTGTCGGCCACCGATCCGGCCGCGGTCAACGCGAAGGCCGCGGGCAAGCTCCTGATCGCGAGCCCGTACGGCACCTCCCACACCATCGCCTGCCGCGGTACCAATACCGTCGATCTCTACGACTGCATGCAGGAAGACGATCTGGGCTGGATCACCCTGCAGAAGACCGAGACCCCCCTCGGCACCACGTGGATCTACGTCCCCTGACACACCGCTGAACGCAACGGCCGAGAGCACCGCAGTGCTCTCGGCCGTTCCGTGTTCTCGCCGCGCGGAGCGCTTACGCCTCCAGTTTGTAGCCCAAGCCTCGCACGGTGACCAGGTGTTCCGGCTTGGCCGGATCCGCCTCGATCTTCGAGCGCAGCCGCTTGACGTGCACGTCGAGGGTCTTGGTGTCGCCGACGTAGTCGGCGCCCCACACGCGGTCGATCAGCTGGCCGCGGGTGAGCACCCGCCCGGAGTTGCGCAGCAGGTATTCGAGCAGGTCGAACTCCTTGAGCGGCAACGTGACCGGCTTGCCGTTCACCATCACGGTGTGCCGGTCGACGTCCATCCGGACCGGACCCGCTTCCAGCACGCCGCTCTCGTTGGAGCCCTCCAGCTCGTCGCCCGCGCCCCGGCGCAGCACGGCGCGGATGCGCGCGATGAGCTCGCGGGCGGAATACGGCTTGGTGACGTAGTCGTCGGCGCCCAGCTCCAGGCCGACCACCTTGTCGATCTCGCTGTCGCGGGCGGTGACCATGATCACCGGGACGCCGCTGCGGGTGCGCAACTGCTTGCACACGTCGGTGCCGCTCATGCCGGGCAGCATCAGGTCGAGCAGGACGATGTCCGCACCGGACCGGTCGAACTCGGCGAGCGCGGACGGCCCGTCACCGACGACGGTGACCTCGAAACCCTCCTTGCGCAGCAGGAACGCGAGCGGATCGGCCAGCGACTCCTCATCCTCGACGATCAGAACACTCGTCATCTGCGTGCCTCCACACCATTCGGTCGGCCCGGTCCCGGAGGACGCGGGCTTGTTTCATTCGTGCCGATCACGGCGCCGTCGTGGTCGTCGTCGGTGCCTGCTTCGTGATGGGCGGGTATGCGCAAGGTGAACGTCGATCCGGTGCCCAACTTGCTCCACAGGGTGATTTCCCCGTTGTGGTTGGCGGCCACGTGTTTGACGATAGCCAGGCCTAGACCGGTGCCGCCCGTCTGGCGCGAACGCGCCTTGTCGGACCGGAAGAATCGCTCGAACACCCGCTCCTGGTCCTCTTTGGCGATGCCGATGCCGCGGTCGGTGACCGCCATCGCCACGTGATCGCCGCGCAGCGAGCGGCTCACCGACACGTGGGAACCGGCCGGCGAGTAGGCGATCGCGTTCTCCACCAGATTGGACAGGGCGGTGACCAGCAGGGTTTCGTCGCCGAGCACCTCGAGCCCGCTCGGGCGGTCGGTGCTGACCGTGATCCCGGCGGCTTCGGCGGCGGTGCGGGAACGGTCGACCGCCTGCATCACCACGGTGTCCACGTCCACCACCTCGAGTTCGGGCAGTTTCTCCGCGCCTTGCAGGCGGGAGAGCGCGATGAGCTCGGTCACCATCTTGCCGAGGCGGCGGGATTCACCGAGCACGCGCTGACCGAAGTGTCGCACGGCTTCGGGGTCTTCGGCGGATTCCAGCAAAGCTTCGGCCAGCAGGCTCATGGCCCCGACCGGGGTCTTGAGTTCATGACTGACGTTGGCCACGAAGTCGCGCCGGGTGGCCTCCATGCGCGCCTGTTCGGAATCGTCGTCGGCGAACAGCACGGTGAAGGTGGTCTCCTCGCGCGACAGTTGCCTGGCGACGCCGCGCACCGCGATGCGGCCGCGGCCGGGGACCGGATTCTTGGCGGTGAGGTCGAACTCCGCGGATTCGCCGGTGGCCAGCACCTTCTCCACCGCGGCCCAGGCCCGCTCGTCGAGCAGGCGATTGCGGACCAGGCCGAGTTCCTCCGCGCGCGGATTGACCAGCACTACGTCGCGATACTCGTCGACGACCGCGATCCCGCTCTCGGAGGCGAGCACGATCAGGTCGAGAACCTGGGACATGGTGAGACCGGAGTCGGCCTGCCTGCGCGCGGCCTGCCTGGCATTCACATACGGGATCAGTAGCCCGCCGACTGCCAGGCCGACGACAGCCGCCAAGAGGGCCAGCAGCACGGCCTGGGGAACACTCACACTTGAATCGTACGGTCGCCGACCGGTCGGCCAACGCGGGGTACACGAAGTTTCGCGCAGGTCATAGGCCCTTCCGGCCCCGTTAGCCGCATGTTTACGCGCTGTTCGACGTCAGGTATCCGCCTCGTATTCACCGAGCGGTCGGTTCTCTTCGTCGTCGGCCTCGGCCTGGGCCGCGTTCACCGACGCACCGTGCTTGTCCACCCACTCGCCCAAGGCGTAGATCGGGATCAACAGGTCCACGCCCGCCTCGGTCAGCTCGTATTCGACCCGCGGCGGGGCCTCGGCGTAGCGGTGCCGCCGCACCAGTGTCATCTGTTCCATCCGGCGCAGCGTCTGCGTCAGCATCTTCTGACTGATGCCGCCGATGGCCGCGCGCAGCTCGCCCGGACGCATCGGCCCCTCCCGCAGCAGGTAGACGAGCACCGGTAGCCAGGAGTTGCCGAAGATGTCCACACCCATCCGGGCCGGGCAGTCGGATTCGAAGTCGCCGTAGGGCGCGTATTCCACCCGCTCGGCGCTGACCGGGTCGATCGGTGCTGGGTTCACGGCTCCAGCTTGCCAGCGCCGTTGCGCACCTCCGGGTGCCTTTCGGATTTCCTAGCGTCGTCGTCGAACACGTTTCGAGTCAGGAGTTCGAATGCGAATCGGAATCATCGGTGCGGGCGCGATGGCGCGGGCGCTCGGCGGCGGCTGGAGCGCGGCGGGGCACGAAGTACTCATCGGCGCCCGCTCCGGCGCCGCCGCGGCGGAATCGGCGGCCTCGATCGGCGGGCGCGCCGGGAGCATCACCGACGCGGCGACGTTCGGCGACGTCGTGCTGCTCGCGTTACCGGTGCCCGCGCTGTCGGAGGTGCTGCACGCGACCGGAGAGCTGCTGGCCGGACGCACGGTGGTCGACTGCACCAACGCCTTCGCCCCGGATGCGGCGGCGCCCGAAGGAGCCACCGCCTTCGTGCTGGCGGAAGACGCTGTCGCGGAACGGGTCGCTGCGCTGGCGCCGGGAGCGCACGTGGTGAAGGCCTTCAACCTGTGCGCCGCCGAGGTGTGGCAGGCGAAGGCGCGCGTCTTCGACGAGCGCCGCTTGGCGGTGCCGCTGTGCGGTGACGACGAGGCCGCGCTGCAGGCGGTCGCGGGGCTGGCGGAAGACCTGGGATCGCGGGCTCTCCCGGCAGGCGGGCTGCACCGGGCCCGGTACCTGGAGGCGATGTCGGTGTTCACCGTCGGTCTCTGGTTCGCCGGGCACGACGCCCGCGCGATGTTCCCGCCCTTGGAGGCCGCGTTCGCCGTCGCTGACTGACCGCACGACGATGAGGCCGGAGCGTGCACCCTCGCCCATACCCCGCGACGTCGATGCGCGGGGTGCACGCCCGGACCCGCCCCGGATCTACCAGCCCGGATTGCCTCTGACCGGGATGTTGACGAAGCTCGGACGGCCGGGGTCCAGCTCCAGATGCTGAGGCCGCAAGCCGGTGTCGACCAGCATCGGCAGGATCGGCAAGCCCTTGGGGAAGTTGCCCGCGTAGACGTCGACGCGCAGGCGGTGACCGGGTTGCAGGATCGCCTCGGTGGCGGGCAGCGCGATGTCCAGCGTGGTCACCTCGCCGGGGACCGTGGGCTGCCGCTGCTCCAGCGAGGTGTACGGCCGCGGATCGGTGTAGTCGCCGTTGGCCGACTTGCTGCTGTTCGCCTCATCGATCGCCCGCAGCGAAGCCATGAGCTGACCGGACGACAGCACGCTGGACTGCCCGTCCGGCGCGACATCGTTCACCGTGACCACCCAGTACCCATCGGCGGCATCTTGAACGGTGTTGAGCCGCACCGCGATCCGCCCGGAAATCGTGGTCGGCTCGCCGACCGGGGCGCTGGTGAAGGTCAGTCCGTTGAGTTCCTCGACCCTGGAGTCCTTCGCGCAGCCGTCGATGACCGAAAGCACACCGGCACTGCCCTGGGCGGCGTCGTTGGAACACAGGCTGGTCAGGCCGGGCGCCACGGTCAGACGCGCCGGCTCGCCGGTGCCGGTGGCATCGAGCGAACCGTCGTAGCGGCTGTTCGCGGTGCCGCTGGCGGCGGCGGTCAGGTACATCCTGCGATGCACCGCCTGCCCCGGATTCGCGGCGGCGGTCGGCGCGGCGAACGAGTCGGTGGTGATCCAGCCACCGCCCTGCTGACGCAGGGTGATCGGACCGTACTGCTCGATGCCGTTGTCGATGTCTTTGAGCCACCGGTCGAACCATGCGCGTTGCAACACATCCAGCCGCGGCGGCAGGCCCGGCTTGCCGTACTCGTTGCCCGAGTTGAGGTGATAGGTGTTGCCCATCAGCAGCTGCTTCTGGCCCGGCGGCAGCGAAATCTCGTCGTAGATCTTGGATTCCGAGTAGGTGAACAGGTCGTGCCAGCCGCCGATGACAAAGGTCGGCGTCCGGATCCCGCTGGGATCACCGAGCCAGTCCTGGCGCGGGCCGGAGCCGTCGGTGAGCAGTTCCCTGGCGCGCGGGTCGAGATCCTCGATGCGCGCGGTGGTGTAGACGTTGAGCAGGACGTCCATGAAGGTCAACGGATCGCGGGCGCGGTCGGCCAGCCACGTGGTGTCCAGTTGCCCGTTGAGCACCGAGGCCAGGTCGGGGATCAGCTTGAGCCCGTTGACCGCGGTGAGCCACAGGGGGATGAAGTTGAAGCCGAAGCCGCCGCCGGGTGCGAGCACGTCGTTGACCAGGTCGCTGCCCGGCACGACCGGGAAGATCGCCTGCAAGGCGGGCGGGCGCTTCTGCGCGACCTGCACCTGATTGATCCCGGAGTAGGAGATGCCGTTCATGCCGACGCGTCCGTTGGACCACGGCTGCCGGGACGCCCAGTCGATCACCTCGAGCGTGTCCTGTTGTTCGCGTCCGCGCAGCATGTCCCAGACGCCCTGAGAGAAGCCGGTGCCGCGCACGTCGACGACCACCTGCGAGTAGCCGCTCTTGATCAGCTGCCGGTCGACGGTGAAGTTGCGCAGTTCGCCCCCGCCGAACGCCTTCGTCAGGTCGGTGACGCCGGACAGCGGCGTGCCGCTCATGTCGATCTGCCGGAAGAATTCGATCAGCGCGTCGGACAGGCCGGGGATCGACTGCGCGTGATCGGCCAGGTTCGATACCAGCTTGGTGTACGGCGTGAGATTGACGATCGTCGGCGTAGGGGTGTCGACGGGGCGGCCGGAGGCGTCCGCGGGCCGGTAGACGTTGCCCTTCAGCACCGTTCCGTCACTCATCGTGATGGGGACGTCCCACTGGATGTTGATGTTCGGGTACTGCTGCGGATCATCTTGGGTGGCAGTCCAAGCCGCTCCGGCAGCGCCGCCGTCCGGGCCGGTGGGCGGCGCGACGGCATCGGCCCCGGTGGCGAGAAAGGGGACGAGCATCGTGACGGCAACCGCCGCCACCGTGACCCGCAGCGCGTTCTTCATCGGACGTGATCCACCTCTCAGCTGGTCGAACGACCAGAGTGTACCTACTTACTTGCCGGTAAAAATAGTGGGTAACTTAAATCGCCGATGTCGCGACGTGGATCGGACCGGCATCCTCCGGCGTGTCGCACGGCAACGCCCGTCTGCCCATCGAAACGACAACGCGCTGCCACCCGGGTGGGTGGCAGCGCGTCGAGAGTGCTCGGTATGCGGGTTACTTGCCGCCCTGACCGGCGACGGCGGCGGCGCCCGCGGCGGCCGCCTCCGGGTCGAGGTACTCGTGCGGGCGCACCGGGCGCAGGTTCTCGTCGAGCTCGTACCGCAGCGGGATGCCGGTGGGGATGTTCAGGCCCGCGATGTCCTCGTCGGAGATCTGGTCGAGGTGCTTGACCAGCGCGCGCAGCGAGTTGCCGTGCGCGGCGACCAGCACGGTCTTGCCGGACAGCAGGTCCTTGGAGATGGTCGACTCCCAGTACGGCACCATCCGGTTGACCACGTCGAGCAGGCATTCGGTCTTCGGGACATCGATGCCCGCGTAGCGCGCGTCGCCCTCTTGGCTGTACTCGTTGGCGGCGTCGATCGGCGGCGGCGGGGTGTCGTAGCTGCGGCGCCACAGCATGAACTGCTCGTCGCCGTACTTCTCCCTGACCTGCGCCTTGTTCTTGCCTTGCAGCTCACCGTAGTGGCGCTCGTTGAGCCGCCAGTCCCGGATCACGGGGATCCAGTGCCGGTCGGCGGCGTCCAGCGCGATGTTCGCGGTGGAGATCGCGCGACGCAGCAGCGAGGTGTAGACGACGTCCGGCAGGATGCCGTGCTCGGCCAGCAGTTCCCCGGCACGCTTGCCCTCGGCGATGCCCTTGTCGGTCAGATGCACGTCCACCCAGCCGGTGAACAGGTTCAGGGCGTTCCATTCGCTTTCGCCGTGGCGCAGCAGCACGAGGGTGTACGTCATGCGGCCATCCTCCCATGCGCGCCGCGCCGGGTCGCATCGGTTCCCGCCTCCGCCGCCCCGGTCCAGGCGCGAAAGCGCGATGTCAGACCGGTTCGTCGGCGGTGTGCTCCGCAGCGAGCACGCCCGCGCCCGCCAGGGTGGCCCCGTCGGTGATCTCGGAGAGTTCCACGCGCAGTCCGCGCAGGAATTTCAGCCCGGCGTGCGCGTCCACCGCGGCCCGCAGCGGATCCCACAGCGGCGCACCGGATTGCGCGAACCCGCCGCCGATCACCACCCGGTCGACGTCGAGCAGGGCGGCGGCCGAGGCGACGGCCGTGCCGAGCGCGGTGCCCGCCCGGTGCAGCGCGGCGACGGCGATCTCGTCGCCCGCGTGCGCGTCCGCGGCCAGCCGCACCCCCGTGGCGCCGGGCCAACCCTGCTCGCGCGCCCAGCGCACCGAGGACATGCCACTCGCGACCGCCTCGACGCAGCCGCGGCCGCCGCAGCCACAGGGCGTGTCCCACCCGGGCACGACGATGTGACCCACGTGCCCCGCGTTGCCGGTGCGCCCGAGCAGCACCTTGCCGCCCGCGACGATCCCGCCGCCGATGCCCGACGACACCGTCATGGCCAGCGCGTCGGGCACCCCGCGCAGCGCGCCGAGGCGATGTTCGGCCAGCGCGAGACAAGCGCCGTCGACGGCGAAACGAATCGTGGCGGCGGGAAAGAGTTCCCGCACGGCGGCAACGATCGGGAACCCCGTCTTCCACTCCGGGATGTTCAACGGGCCCGTGACGCCGGTGCGCACATCCACCGGCCCGGCCGCACCGATACCTACCGCGCTGACGGGTTCCGGCCCCGCGACCACGCGCAGCAGTTCGCGACAGACATCCCACACGCCGGCGTCCGGCACGTCCACCCGGCGCACGTCGCGCACCTCGGAACCGGGGCCGACCACCCCGGCCGCGAACTTCGTCGCGCCGATGTCCAGAGCGAGAATCGCCAATGCCGTCCCTTCGCCGATCCGAGCCACCTGCGATTGTCACCCGGGAGCCGGACGGGGCGACGACCGGCTACGGCTTGTCGGCGGAATCGACCAGATGCTCGAAGGCGCGCAGGTTCTGCAGCGACTCGCCGCGCGAGACGCGCCATTTCCATTCCCGCCGAATGGATTCGGCGAACCCGAGTTCCAGCAGCACGTTGAAGTCGGCGTCGACGGCCTCGAGAATCTGGCCGAACACCCGGTCCAGTTCGTCGGCGGTGACGGCGTGCGCGGACATCCGGCCCACCAGGTAGATGTCGCCGACCCGGTCGAGGGTGTACGCGACGGCGTAGAGCCTGCGGTTACGGCGCAGCAGGAACTTGTACACGCCTTCGAAGTTCTCGTCGGGCTTGCGGCAGACGAACGCTTCGAAGCGGATCCCGTGCTTGCCCACCGTGACCATCACCGTGGTCTTCAGTTTGCGCTCACCGGGCAGGACGACGACGAAGGTCTCCTCCCCCGGCCGGGTGTATTCGATCTCCCTGTCCCGCAGCGTCTCATCGATGAGCCGCGCGGTCGTCTGTACCTCGTTCACCGGCGCACTCCCATCCGGCGCCGCCACAGCGCCCGCGATCTCGCCTGACTGTTCTCGCCGAGCAGGGCGGCCGTACGCTCCGCGGCGAGACCGGTGTGGTCGTCGGACACCCGGTCGTAGGCATCCTCCCGCACATCGCTGTGCGCCAGGCCGCGTCCGCCGAAAGCCGCCCGCTCGTCCCGGAAACCGGCCATGGCCGCGGCGTAGCTGGCCAGCAGCCCGTCGGCGGTGTGCGCCCAGGAGAAGTTGGCCGCGTGCGTGACGGCCCGCTCACCCATCCGGTGCAGCCGGTCCGGGTCGTCCAGCAGGTGGCGCAGCGCGTTCGCCCAGTCCAGGGTGCGGTGGCCGGGGACGAGCAGGCCGGAAACCTCGTGCCGTACGGCCGTGCCGAGCCCGCCCACGTCGGCGGCGAGCACCGGGGTGCCACTGGCCTGCGCCTCGATCGCGACCAGGCCGAAGGACTCGTTGTAGCTCGGCACCGCGACCAGATCGGCGGCGCGGTAGACCAGCACCAGCCGTTGCGGCGGCTGCGGGGGCAGGAAGCTGACCCGCTCGGCGATGCCGAGTTCGGCGGCCAGATCGATCAGCGCGTCCGGCCGCTCCAGCCCGCTGCCGGACGGGCCGCCCACGATCAGCACGCGCAGTTTGCGCTCCGGGTCGGCGCGCAAGACCTCGGCCGCGGCGCGCACCAGCACATCGGGCGCCTTCAGCGGCTGGATCCGGCCGACGAACGCGACGATCCGCTCGTCTGCGGCCAGCCCGAGCGCGGCGCGGGCGGCGGCCTTGTCACCAGGGCGGTAGCGGGTCAAGTCGGCGCCCGGCGGGACGACATCGATGCGCTCGGGGTCGGCGCCATAGAGTTCCACCAGCTGGCGGGCTTCCTCGGCGGTGTTGGCGACCAGCCGGTCGGACTCGGCGATCACCTGCTTCTCGCCGATCTCGCGGGTCGCCGGTTCGGGACAGTCGCCCTCGGCCAGCGCGGCGTTCTTCACCGCCGCCAGGGTGTGCGCGGTGTGCACCAGCGGCACCCGCCACCGGTCCCTGGTCAGCCAGCCGACCTGGCCGGACAACCAGTAGTGCGAGTGCACCAGGTCGTAGTGGCCGGGCAGGTGCCTGGCCTCCTGACGCAGCACCTCCGCGGTGAAGGGGCACAGCTGGGTGGGCAGATCGTGCTTGTCCAGCCCCTCGAACGGGCCTGCCACCACGGTGCGCACCAGCACGCCCGGCGCGGCCTCCTGGACCGGCGGGACGTTCGACGCGGTGGCCCGGGTGAAGATCTCCACCTCGGTGCCGCGCCGGGCCAGCTCGACGGCCGTTTGCAGGACGTAGACGTTCATGCCGCCCGCGTCGCCGGTGCCCGGCTGAGCGAGTGGTGAGGTGTGCACCGATAACACGGCTATACGGTTCGGCCGTAGGTCCAGGCGCTGACTCACACTATCCATAGTGCACGTTGCGTTCCCCGGCCCAGACACGCTATCCGCGGCAAGTGAGAGCTATCACAGAGCAGACATGAATCCGATCACAGGCTCTCGGCGAACGCGCGCACCTCGGCGACGAACCGGGAACGGTCCTCGATGAACAGGCCGTGCTGTGCGTCCTCCCAGAACGACACACGCGCGTCCGGCACGGCCTCGGCGATGTAGCGGCCGTTCTCGACGGGAACGACCCTGTCCGCGGTCCCGTGCAGGACGAGCACCGGAACGTCCAGCGTGCGCAGGGTCTCGGTGTTGTCGACGGTCCGGTAGAACAGCGCTTTGCGCACCGCGGGCGGGGTGGCGAGACTGGCCCCGAACAAGCGCTGCGCGTCCGGCCCCTTGTCCGCGCCCGGTCCGGTGTTCGCATTGCCGAACACACCGAAAGCGCGCACCGCCCGCCCCGCGCTCTCCTCGAAGACGCCCGGAATCGCCTCCCGCATCATGCTGCCGGTCGCCGCGCCGGGCACACCGGGGCCGATGTTCGCCATCGAGCCGGTGTAAACGACGCCCGCCACGGCGCCGGTGCCGTAGGCGGTCAAGTAGTCGGTCAGCACGATCCCGCCGTAGGACCAGCCGAGCAGCACCGCGCCGGACGCGATGCCCTCGGCCGCCAGCACCGCCGCGACGTCGGCCGCCCAGTTCTTCGGATCGTCGTAGCCCGCCGCGGGCGCGTCGGAGTAACCGTGGCCACGCAGGTCGACGGCGACCACCCGCAGGTGCGCGGCGAGGTCGTCGGCGGCTCCACCCCAGCAGCGCAGATTCGCCGACCAGCCGTGCAGCAGCACCAGCGGCCTGCCGTGCGCCGGGCCGCTCACCCGGTAGACGATGTTGGTTCCGTCCGCGCTCACCACGTCCCGAATAGCCATGCACCGAGGCTAACCGTGCTCGCGGTGACCGCCAGGACCCGGCAAACCTCGCGCACCTAGGATCTGTTCGCATGAGCACTCGCACCGCCGTCGTCACCGGAGCCAGCTCGGGGATCGGGGAGGCCACCGCCCGGGAGCTGGCGAAGCAGGGCTATCACGTCTACGTCGGTGCGCGCAGGCTCGATCGCCTGCGCCGCCTCGCCGACGAGATCGGCGGCACCGCACTGGAACTCGACGTCACCTCGGACGAGTCGGTGCGGGCGTTCACCGAGGCGGTCGAGCGCGTCGACGTGCTGGTCAACAACGCGGGCGGCGCGAAGGGCCTGGCTCCGGTGGCCGAGGCCGACCTGGACGACTGGCGCTGGATGTGGGAGACCAACGTGCTCGGCACTCTGCGCGTCACCAAGGCGCTGCTGCCGAAGCTGATCGCCTCCGGTGACGGGCTGATCGTCACCGTCACGTCGGTGGCCGCGTTCACCGCCTACGACAACGGCGCCGGGTACACCTCCGCCAAGCACGCGCAAGCCGTGCTGCACCGCACGCTGCGCGGAGAGCTGCTCGGACAGCCGGTGCGCCTCACCGAGATCGCGCCCGGCGCGGTGGAGACCGAGTTCTCGCTGGTGCGTTTCGGCGGCGACGCCGAACGCGCGGCCAAGGTGTACGAGGGCATCGATCCGCTGGTCGCCCAGGACATCGCGGAGGTCATCGGGTTCGTCGCGTCGCGACCGGCGCACGTCGATCTGGACCAGATCATCATCAAGCCGCGCGACCAGGCGGACGCGGGCCGGTTCGCCCGCCGCAATTCATAGCTGATACGTATTGCTCTTTCGGCGGCGCCGATCCGGCCGCGAATTGCTGGGCCTTCGCTGTTCGCCCGTAGCCGTTACCATCCGAGAGGCCGCACGCGTAAAGACATCGGATGGGAGTGATTCGGCTCATGTTCAAGGGCTTCAAAGAGTTCCTGATGCGCGGGAACGTCATCGATCTCGCGGTCGCCGTCGTCATGGGCACCGCGTTCACCTCCGTGGTGACCTCGGTGACGAAAGGTGTAGTCAATCCGCTGCTCGCGGTGTTCGGCAGCACCAATCAGCTGGGCCTCGGCGTGCAGCTGATCCCCTCCAAGCCCGCCACTTTCATCGCCGTCGGCCCGATCATCACGGCCGCCATCGATTTCTTCATGGTCGCCGCGGTGCTGTACTTCGCGCTGATCCTGCCCATGAAGACGATCAAGAACCGCTTCGGCACGCCGAAGGCGGCCGAGCCCACCCAGATCGAACTGCTGACCGAGATTCGCGACCTGCTCGCCGAGCGGCACGAGGCGGTCCGCGCCCAACGCCAGGCCGACCGAGAGGTCGAAGAGGAACACGCCGACGACGCGACCGAAGAACAGGACGTGAAGGTGCGCTAGAACCGGTCAGCGCGCCCCTGCGGGCTGCGGGGGCAGGGGTGTGGCGGACACCACGGCCGACGGCACGCCCTGCAACGCCGACATGGTTTTCCAGGTGTCCCAGTCGATGGTCCAGTCGTAGAGGTCGCCGTCGGCGGCCGAGAGCGGGATCGAGGTTCCGGTCACCTCGACCGGATCGCCGTACAGGGACGTGGGGAAATACGCCTGGGCATCACCGGGCGACAGATTGATGCAGCCGTTGGTGACGTTCGCCGACCCTTGCGCCGACAGCGATTCCGGGTTGGCGTGGATGAATTCGCCGTTGTTGGAGATGCGTACCGCCCAGCGTTCGCGAACATTGGTGTAGAACGGCGGGTTCGACATCATGAAGTCTTCGTACTTCTCGGTGACCACGTGCACACCGGAACGAGTCACGTTGCGCGCCTCGTTGCCCTCGCCGTAACTGACGGCGAAATCGAAGACCGTCCGTCCGTCGCGGACCACCTGCATGCGGTGACTAGGGGCGCTCGCCTTGACGATCTGGCTGCGGCCGATGCGGAAATCGGTGGTCAGATCGGAATCGCCGTAATTGCCGCCGCCGAGGTCGAGGCCGTAGAGCCGGGCCGAGACGTGCACGGCGGTCCCCGGTGTCCAGTAGTTCTTCGGACGCCAGTGCAGGCGGGAGCCGCCGTCGTCGGGGAACCAGGCCCACGCGCCCTCGGTGGGCGGGTCGGTGGTGATCGTGAGCGCCTTCTCCACCGCCGCCTTGTTCGTGACGGAGGACTTGAACTGCAGGATGATCGGCGCCGCGATGCCGACCTCCTGGTTGTCGCCGATGTTCAGGGTCGCGGGGACGGTGCTCTTGGGCTTCAGCGTGTGGAACGAGCCGTCGATCGGGATCGGCTTGCCGTCGGCGCCGACGGCGGTGCCCGACCAGCTGTAGGTGGCGTCGTAGCCGAGCGGCTCGGTGATGGTGTAAGCGCGCCGGTCCGGCGCGAGTTCGCCGCGGACCTGCTTGCCCGCGGCGTTGGTCAGCGCTACCTGATCGATCGTGCCGTCGCTGATCGTCACCGAGACCGGCGTTGTCGGGTTGACGTTCGTGGCGTCGGCGGCGGGGGTCAACGTCGCTTTGGCGATCGGACCGGCAGCGGGACGCGGCTTTCCGGAGCCACGGTCTATCGTGCAACCGGCCACCAGAGCGACGACCACCAGCAGGACGGCCGACACCACGGCAACCGATCGGCGGATCATCGTGCGGTGGTTCACTTCGTCGAATCTACGCGCGGCGCGCGCGCCGACCCGTCGACGCAGCGTGTGGTGTCGGCCTCAACGGGTCAGAGGGCGAGACCCACAGTGACCGGTTCGGGTTCCAACCGGATCCCGAAACGCTCGGCGACGCCGTCGCGGACCGTCCTGGCCAGCGCCACCACATCGGCCGCGCTGGCGCCGCCGCGATTGGTCAGCGCCAGTGTGTGTTTCGTCGACAGCCGGGCGGGCGCACCGTCGCCGGGGAAGCCCTTGGCGAAACCGGCCCGCTCGATGAGCCAGCCCGCGGAGAACTTGACTCCGTCCGGCGCCGGATAGGTCGGCACCGCGAGGTCGCCCACATGAGCGGCGATCGCGGCGCGCACCTGGGCCACCCGCTCCGGCGCGACCACCGGGTTGGTGAAAAACGAACCCGCGCTCCAGGTGTCGTGGTCGGCGGGATCGAGAACCATGCCCTTGCCCGCGCGCAACCGCAGCACCGCCTCCCGCACCTGCGCTGTGGGGCGGGACTCGCCGTCCGTGGCGCCCAGCGCCGAGGCCAGCTCGCCGTAACGCAGCGGCACGCTGGAACCGTCTGCGCGCAGCGCGAAGTCGACCGCGAGTACGACGGCGTCGTCGCGGTGCTTGAGCACACTGGTGCGGTAACCGAAACCGAGTTCCGCGGGCTCCACCCACCGGATCTCACCGCTGGCGCGATCCAGCAGGCGTACCCGGCGCAGCAGATTCGCCACCTCCGCGCCGTAGGCGCCGACGTTCTGCACGGGCGTAGCACCCGCCGAACCGGGAATGCCGGACAAGCACTCCAATCCTCCGAGACCCGCCTCGACCGTCGCGCGCACCACGGCGTCCCAGTCCGCGCCCGCCTCGGCGACCACGCCGCCGTCGCCGATCTCGACGCCGCCGGTGGCGATCCGCACCACGACGCCGTCGAAGCCGTCGTCGCCGATCAGCAGATTCGAGCCACCCGCGAGCAGCAGCACCGGGACATCCGCCGCGTCGAGCGCGCGGACCGTCGCGACCAACGCTTCGGTCGTCGTACATTCGGCGACCAGGGCGGGACCGCCCACGCGCAGCGTGGTCAGCTCCGCCAGCCGCACGTCGGCGCGTAGCCGCGCGCCGGTATCGGCGAGGAGATCCGACGGCACCACTCGTGAAGTTCGCACGATGATAAACGGTAGCGTGCGCGCTGATGGGTACACGCTGGTGTATTGCTCCCAGCAGTCGATCAGACGGCACCATCCGGATAGCACGAGTCCTACGCGGTACCACGCGCGCGAATGGCCCCATCCCGAGGTGTCCAGCCGCGAGCAGATCGGACAACAGGAGTCGTGGCGCTCGAGCGCTACACGGTAGCGTGTGGACCCATGGCTACACCGCTGGCGTACACGGCCCGCTACATCCATCCGACCGCCGCGGTGCGCGCGGCGTTCGCGAACGACCAGTACTGGAAGGATCGCATCGCGGAGGTCGGCGGCCCCAATGCGCGGCTGGAGTCGGTCACCGTCAGCGGTGACGAGGTGCGCGTCGAAATGGTGCAGGCCATCCCCGCCGAGCGGCTCCCCGCCGCGATCACCGCGGTGCGGCCCGGCGATCTGATCATCCCCCGCGTCGAACACTGGACCGGGGACCAGGCCACCTTCGAGGCCCGCGTCGAGGGCGCGCCCGCCGAGGTCCGCGGAGCCATCGCCTTGGCCGCCGACGGCTCCGGCGCCGTCACCACCGTCGACGGCACCATCGAGGTGAAGATTCCGCTGTTCGGCAGCAAGATCGAGAAGGCGATCGCCGAGCACCTCACCGAGCTGCTGAAGAACGAGGCGGAGTTCACCGGCAAGTGGCTCACGGCGCACTGACCCGCCTCGGGAGCACGGTCACTGTTCGACGTCACATCGTGCGGTCCCGGCCTTCGTGTCAGTTCCGCACTCCACCCGCCCATCGAGGTCGGCGCCACCGGACCCAGTAACGTGTGAGCCCATGGCACGCCGATTGGACTACTCCGCCCGCTATCCGCTGCACACCACAAAAGAGCTGTACGCGGCGCTGTCGAACCGCGATTACTGGGACGCGCGGATGGGCGAGATGCGGAAGTACACCCCCGGCAACGAGGTGGTCCGGCTGGAGGCGGGCGACGACGGGATCACGGTCGAGCTGCACCACGTCCTGCCCCGCGACATGCTGCCGGAAATCGCGCAGACGGTGATGCGCAAGGACATGGTGATCACTCGCAAGGAGTTCTACAGCCCGTACGCCGCGGAGGAGACCACCGGCAAGTACTCGGCGTCCATTCCCGCAGGCCCCGGCAGCCTGGGCGGCACCATCCGCCTGTTCCCCACCGACACCGGCTGCACCATGCGCTTCTCGTCGGAGGCGAAAGTGTTCATCCCCATGGTGGGTCCGCGCCTGGAACAGCTGATGCTGGTGAACCTGGTCGACCTGTTCCGCGGCGAGGCCGAGTTCACGGTTCAGTGGCTGGAAGAACAACACCCCACTCGCTGACCAAACCGGTCGGCAATATCACTCGTGGCACCACCGCCGTCAACCGTCTCCGCCGCAGCGACCGCTGGCTGATCAACGACGAATTCGTCGCCGACCGGTTGCGCGGTGCGCCCGACCCGCTGGTCGTCGATCTCGGGTACGGCGCGAGCCCGTGGACCACGTTCGAGCTGGCCGCCCGGCTGCGCACGATCCGCGCCGACGTGCGGGTAGTCGGATTGGAGATCGACCCGCAGCGCGTGGTGCCCGGCCGCGACAGCGTCACCTTCGCACGGGGCGGATTCGAATTGGCCGGTCTGCGGCCGGTTCTGGTGCGCGCCTTCAACGTCCTGCGGCAGTACCCGGAAGCAGCGGTTCCCGAGGCATGGTCGACGGTGCTGGCCGGGCTGGCGCCGGACGGCCTGCTGGTCGACGGCACCTGCGACGAATTGGGCAGACGCTGCGCATGGATCCTGCTCGACCGGGACGGGCCGCGCTCGCTCACGCTGGCCTGGGATCCTTTCACCGTCGAGCGTCCCTCCGACCTCGCCGAACGCTTGCCGAAGGCGTTGATCCACCGAAACATTCCCGGTGAACCGATTCACGCGCTGCTGACCGCCGCCGATCGCGCGTGGGCCCACGCCGCGCCGATGGCGCCGTACGGTCCCCGGGTCCGCTGGCGCGCGGCGGCGCGGGCGCTGCACGCGGAAGGCTTCCCGATCCGCCACTACCGTCGCCGCCTGCGCGACAGCGTGCTCTCGGTGCCGTGGACGGCGGTCGCGCCGCTCGCTACGAGCTAGCGCGGTTCCGTCACGCTAAGGCAAGCGCCCGGTATACCCGTCGCGCGGCGCGCGGCGACAAGCGCGCACCCGCGTCGGTGATCTCCTCGCCCGCGCACCGGTGGATCGCGACCGCGTCGGCCACCACCTCGTTCAGGGCGGACTGCCCGATATCGGCCTCGGCCAGGTCGAGCACCGTGCGGACCGGCGTCGTCACCAGGAACGCACCCGCCGATTCCACGTCGGCGCCTGCCAGCGTCCGGCGCAGGACCACCAGCCGCGGCGTCACCGGCGGACGTCCCGCGCGCGCCGACAGGTGCAGGAACCGCGGGCACAGACTGCCGAGCCCGTGCAACTCCGCCGCACTCTGATGGGAGACCACCGCGGCGCCGTCGAACCAGGCCGCCCACATCGCGTACTCGTCGAGCGGGCCGTCCGGCCACCCGGCCAACCGGAGTATGCCGACTCCGGCCCTCGTCACCGAACCATCGCCCAGGGCTGCTCGCACCCTCGCTCCGCACCCGGTGCGCAGCACCTGGCGAGTCGTGAAGAAACCGGCGTGCCGACCGGCCCAGCGGCGCAGAACACGCCATCCTTGTTCCGCGGATACGATCGCGCGGCTTGCCTCATCGCCGGCCATGGGCATCAGGCTACGCTCGATTTTTGTGCTTCATGTCACATTCGAACCCCTCACGGCCTCCTCAGAGACGGCACAGAAAGGTCGGGAAGAATTTCGGCCATGAGTACGAACGCAACCTCAACCTCGACGATCAACCGGCGGACCCTGCTGATCGCCCTGACCGTGGTAGCGATTCTGCTCGCCACGGTGTTGGTCGGCGGCGAGGCCTACGCCAGGCACACGGTGTCGAACTGCATCAGCTCGCAGTTCGAGAAGGAGATGGGTTCGAAGGTCGATGTGAGCTTCGGACCCAAGCCGATGCTGCTCACCTGGATCGACGGCAAAGTGCCCACGGTCAAGGTGAACAGTGACGACACCAAGTTCGGTCCCGCCGTCGGGATGGTGGTGCACGCCGTCTTCCACGACGTCGACGTCGCCGACCAGAACCGAAGCGAGATCGGCAGTTCCTCGGCGGATGTCACCTGGAGCAACGAGGGGATCAAGGAGACTCTCGGCGGCATGGTCAGCGGGGTGAGTTCCTCGGCGAGTACCGGCATGCTCACCCTGTCGGTGCTCGGCGGCTTCGCCGAACTCCAGCTGAAGCCGCAGATCGTGAACGGCACGGTCCAGGTGGAGACGATGTCTGCGGAGTTGCTCGGCATCGGCCTGCCCTCCGACCTGGTACAGAGCATCGTCGACCTGTTCACCAAGAGCCTGCAGAGCTACCCGCTCGGCATGGCGGCGACCGACCTGAAGGTCACCGACTCCGGCGTCGACGTCCACCTCTCCGGCGGGCGTACCCAGCTCGAGCCCGCGGGCAACGGCAACGGCTCCGACATGCGCTGCTGAACGCGCACCGTCGCAAGACCTTCGAGCGTTGCGCTTTGCGGTCAGATCGGGAAACCGTCGAGCACTTCACGCGATTTCGACAGCCCGAGCCGGGTCGCGCCCGCCGCGATCATCTCCGCCGCCGCCTCGGCTGTCCGGATGCCGCCACTGGCCTTGACGCCGAGCCTGTCGCCGACCGTCTCGGCCATCAACCGCACCGCGTGCGCGCTCGCGCCGCCCGCGGGATGAAATCCCGTGGAGGTCTTCACGAAATCGGCGCCCGCGCGTTCGGCGACCCGGCACACCTGCACGATCGCTTCGTCCGGCAGCGCGGCGGACTCGATGATCACTTTCAACAGCGCCCGATCCCCGATCGCCTCGCGGACCGTGACGATGTCGGACAGCACCGCCGTGTAATCACCGGCGAGAGCCGCGCCGACATCGATGACCATGTCCACCTCGGCGGCGCCCTGATCCACCGCGAGCCGCGCTTCGGCGCCTTTGACCAGCGAATGATGCTTCCCCGAAGGGAATCCGGCGACCGTCGCGACCACCAGTCCGGGCGCGCGCACCGGCAACATGGACGGCGACACACAGATCGCGAGCACGCCCAGCGCCCGCGCGTCTTCGATCAACGCGCCGACCTGCGCGGGCGTCGCCTCCGGGGCGAGCAGCGTGTGATCGATCATGGCGGCCACTTCGGCCCTGGTCAGCGACGTGGAACTTGCCATGGGGTGAGAGTCTGGCACACCGGAATCGAATTCCGTTGCGCGCCTGGCGGCAGTTCGCGCACACTCATAGCTGATGGCGCATCGGACAACGTGACGCCACGGTCGCTGACTAACGTGTGCGGATGGGCCCTACTTCGTTCGGGAGGAGACGACCGTGCTGATCCGTCGCGAACGCGTCGACGACGCCGCTGCCATCGCGGCGGTGCATCGCAGCGCATTCGCACCGCGCTATGCCCCCGCCGCCGCATCCGGTGGCCGCCCCGGCGCCGACCCGCCCGAGGTCGACCTGGTCGCTCAACTGCGCAGTGACGAGGGTTGGATCCCGACGCTCTCGCTGGTGGCGATCGAGCACGACAGTGTGGTCGGCCACCTGTGCTTGACCAGAGCCGCCGTCGGCCCGTTTCCCGTGCTGGCGCTCGGCCCGATCGGCGTTCTCGCCGACCATCAGGGCGCCGGAGTCGGCTCCGCCCTCATGCACGCGGCGCTCGGCGCCGCCGACGCCCTCGACGAACCACTGATCGGCCTGCTCGGCAGCCTGGAGTTCTACCCGCGCTTCGGTTTCGTCCCCGCCGCACGCCTCGGCATCACCCCCGACGACCCGTCGTGGATCAGCCACTTCCAGGTCCGCTCCCTCTCGGCCTACGACTCCCAGATCGCCGGCGAATTCCATTACGCCGAACCGTTTTACAACCTCTGAGCACCACCGCTCGACTCGGAGGCCTGCGGCACAGGCGACCTGCGCCGCAGGCGAACGGTCCGGGCGCTAGGCCCACGGGTCGATGACGGGCACCCCGGCAGCTCGGAACGGCGCGGTATCGCGAGTGGCGACGGCCATCCGAGCGGCGCTGGCATAGACGGCGATCGCACTCGGGGACACTTTGTCGAGCCTCGGCGAAGGCGCGGCGAATGCCCGGCGGCGCACCTGGGAGGATGAACCCCATGAGTTCCGCTCCACCCGTCTCGGACGATCGCCGCTACGTGCTGACTCTCGGCTGCCCGGATCGGCCGGGCATCATCGCCCGGATCACGTCGTTCATCGCCGAGTTCGGCGGCTCGATCGTGGAGGCGGGGTATCACTCCGACGCGGATACCGGCTGGTTCTTCACGCGTCAGGCGATCAGGGCCGCGACGGTGCCGTTCGGCATCGCGGAGCTGCGTGACCGGTTCGCCGGGGTGGCGGCGGAACTGGGGCCGGAGAGCGAATGGCAACTGCTGGACTCCGGCGCGCGCCGTCGCGCGGTCCTGCTGGTCAGCAGGGACGGCCATTGTCTGCACGATTTGCTCGGACGCGCCGCCAGCGGTGAACTGCCCGCCACCATCGAGGCGGTGATCGGCAACCACCCGGATCTGGCGGCGATGACCGAGGCGCACGGGGTGAAGTTCCATCACGTGCCGTTCCCGAAGGACCCGGCCGAGCGCGGTCCCGCGTTCGAAGAGGTCCGCGCCCTGGTGGACGCGCACGATCCGCACGCGGTGGTGCTGGCGCGGTTCATGCAGGTGCTGCCTGCCGAACTGTGTGAACACTGGGCGGGCAAGGCGATCAACATCCATCACAGCTTCCTGCCCTCGTTCGTCGGCGCTCGCCCGTACCACCAGGCTTTCGCCCGTGGCGTGAAGCTGATCGGAGCAACCTGCCACTACGTGACCCCGGAACTGGACGCGGGCCCGATCATCGAGCAGGACGTCATCCGCATCGACCACGCGGACGAAGTGCGCGACATGGTCCGCCAAGGTCGCGACATCGAGCGGGTGGTTCTGGCGCGCGGGCTGCGCTGGCATCTGGAGGGCCGCGTGCTGGTGCACGGCCGCCGGACGGTCGTCTTCTCCTGACCGGCGCGAGTGCCTGGGCGCGTCAGCCCGCGAGGTCGGCGCGGCTGGACTTGCGCGTGGCGGCGAGGACGCGCGCGAGTTCCTCGTTGAACCGCACGTAGGCCTCGACATTGCCGAGATGCCCCGCGGGCAGCACCTGATAGCGCGCGAGACTGCCGGTCTGCCGGAGCATTTCGACGATCCGCTCGGAGTGCACCGGCGGCGTCATGTCGTCGAACTGCCCCGAGATCACCGTCGTGGGGACCACCAGATTCCGGGCCGACTCCCCGACATCCATCGTGGCCAGCAGGAATCCGAACTTGGCGCGCACTCGCGCGGGACACGACCGCACGATCGCCATGCTGAAATCCAACAGCTCGCCTTTGGCCGCGGTGCTGAGGATCTGACGCGCGAACAGCCAGCGCACCGGCGCGATGGGCGGGAAGACCATCGGGGCGCCGAGCCCGAGCCTGCCGAACAAGAACGGGAGCGGCACTTTCAACTGCAGCAGCCGCAGCGGACGATTCAGCAGCGGCACGACCGTTGTCTCCAGGATCAAACGGTCCGCCGCGGTATTGGTCAGCAGCACCGCGAGCGCCTGGCGCGCGACCCGCTCGGGATAGCGGCCCGCCCACGCTTGCAGTGTCATGCCGCCGAGGCTGTGGCCGACGAGCACGGCCCGCTGCCCGGGCGCGAGCGCGGCGTCGAGCACGGCCGCCAAGTCGTCGGCCAGCAGCTCCATGGTCAGCTCGCTCGACCCGTATTCGCTCTCGCCGTGACCGCGCTGGTCGTAAGCGATCACCCGATAGTCACCGGCGAACGCGTTGATCTGCGGATTCCAGTATTCCAGGCAGCAGGTCCACCCGTGGACGAGCACGATGGCGGGGGCATCCGATGGGCCGTAGGCGTGTACGCGCAGCCGGACGCCGTCACCGGTCTGGACCGGAATCACCTCGCGATGCGCGGTCGGCGGGTTGAACGCGGCGGTCTGGTAGGTACGCGACCGCAAGTCGGCGCTGTGCGCGTCGCGCAAGCTCCGGAGCAGGCCCCGGAAGCTCGTCAACGCGGTCGGCAGCATGGCACGCATCGGACACTCCTTTGTGTTACTGCTAGATACAGTAACCCCGATTCGCGCCGCTTGCTAGTGCAAGCACCCTTACCTGTCGGCGAACTCCGCCCTCACCAGCGGGGACCCCGCTGCACCTCGTCCACCTTGGGCCGGACGTCGGCCAAGTAGACGCCCGTGGCGATGATCGCCGCGAAGGAGAGCAGGCCCAGACCCGCGGGCGAGAGCAGGAGCACGAGCACAGCCGCCCCGAGAATCGCCAGCCAGATCGGCTTGGTCAGTTTGTCCACCGCGGTGAACGCGTCCGGACGCTGACGCACGGCGTGGATCAGCGCGAAAATCGTCGCACCGAGCGCCGCCAGCCACAGCACCAGCAGGATCATCCCGGTCAATCCGTGCACCATATTCACCCCACCCATCATAGAAGCAACGCCCCCGCACACCAGGGGTGCGCGAGGGCGTCGAATCGCTTCAGCCGCGGGCCGTTCAGGCCTTCTTGGGAGCGGCCTTCTTGGCCGGAGCCTTCTTGGCCGCGGGGGCCTTCTTGGCCGGAGCCGTCTTGGCCTCACCGTTCACGGCCGGAGCCGGGGTGGCCTCGGTGGTCACCTCGACGACCTCGGCCTCGACGACCGGCGCCGGGTCGGTCTCTTCGTCGGCCGCGACCTTCGCCGGGCGGCCGATCAGTCCGTTGACGCGCCCGAGCACGTCCTCGGCGCGGCTGACCGCGTCGCCGTACAGCGTCTCGACCTTGCCGATCCGCTCCTCGACGACCTGGTTGGCGCGCAGCCGCTCGATCGTCTCCTCACCGCGGACGGCGAGGTCGGCGTAGATGTCCAGCGCCTGCCGGTAGTACTTCTCGGCCAGCGCGCGCAGCTCCTCGGCGGTGAACCTCTCGCGCAGTTCGGCGAGGTCATCCGGCAGCTCCGACGGCAGGCCGGACAGCCGCTCGCGCAGCGACTCGAACCGGTCCTGGACGTCGGCGGGAACGTTGGCGAAGCGCTCGCGCGCCTCCTCCACCCGGGCCTGCACCTCGGTGGCGGCCGCACGCTCACGCACCTGGGCGAAAGCGTCGTTGACGGCAGCGTAGAGGGCGTCACCCGCGCCGACGGTGGCGAGCAGGGGCTTGGTGACGGTGGCGTTCTTCTCGGTCATGGTGTTTCGTTCTCCTGGCGTGGCGGAGTTTCGGTTGTCGTGCGCGGAACGTCGCTGTCCCATACGTCCCCCCCTACCTCGTTTCCTCCGTTTTCCCGGCGAAACGATTCATAGATGTCCAGCAGCACCTGCTTCTGCCGCTCACTGATGAACGTGTCGGCGAGCAGTGCGTCCCGGACCGGACTGTGCGGCCGCTGCTCGAGATAGCCAGCCCGTACGTACAAGACCTCCGAGGAGACCCGCAGCGCTTTCGCGATCTGCGTGAGCACTTCGGCGGACGGATTTCGCAGTCCGCGCTCGATCTGACTGAGATACGGATTGCTCACCCCCGCCAGCTGGGCGAGCTGACGCAACGAGACTTGCGCGGCTTCCCGCTGCGCCCTGATGAAGCCTCCGATGTCGTGCGCCGCACTGACGACGCGACCCCCTCGTTCGCCGATGCCGGACGAATGCTCGTCCGATCTCTCGGTGTACTCGGCGGAAACCTCGGGCTGGTCAGCCATCACTCACCTTCTGGCGGTTGTACGAATTCGATTCTAGGTCAGGGTGCTAGCTATTGCAAGCAGTCTGCTAGCAGCGTTTCGGCAAACTTTCCGCACGCCGCGGATCAACCGCCGAACATCAGGTGGGAAATCGTGTAGATCGTCAGTCCGGCAAGCGAACCGACGACGGTTCCGTTGATGCGGATGAATTGCAGATCCCGGCCGACCTGCAATTCGATCTTCTTGCTGGCTTCCTCGGCATCCCACCGGGCAACCGTGTCGGTGACCAGGGTGCTGATCTCACCGGCATAGTTTTCCACCAAGTAGCGCGCGCCGCGATCGATCCAGTTGTCGACCTTGGCCCGCATGTCCGCGTCGTCGCGCAAGCGTTCGCCGAGCTGCTGCACGTTCTCGGCGACCTTGCGCCGCAGCGTGCTGCTCGGATCGTCGGCGGACTCCAGGATCAGCCGCTTCGCCGCGCGCCAGGTGGCCGAGGCGAGTCCGGTGATCTCCTCCCGGCCCATGATCTGCGCCTTGATCCGCTCCGCCTTTTTGATCATGGCGTCATCGAATTGCAAGTCCTCGGCGAATTCCTCCAGGAACCGGTTCGCGGCGAGACGGACCTCGTGCTCCGGGTTGGAGCGGACTTTCCAGGTGAACTCGACCAGTTCCCGGTAGATCCGCTCGGAAAGCAAGATGTTGACGAATTTCGGCGCCCACTGCGGCGCGTCCCGCAACACGATCCGATCGATCGTCTCCTGAGATCCGAGCGCCCACTGGTGCGCCCGCTCGGCGAGCAGATCCAGCAACGCCAACTGCCGGTTGTCGGCGAGCAGTTCCGCCAGCACCCGTCCGATCGGCGGACCCCACAGGGGCTCGGCGATCCGCTTGACGATGGTGTTGTCGATGACCTGCTCCACGTCCTCGTCGCGCAGTACGCCGACGACGGCGCGCAGGATGGTCGAACTCTCCTGCGCCACGCGCGCGGCATGACCCGGATCGGCCATCCAGCGCCCGACCCGCCAGGAGATCTGCGCCGAGTTCACCTTGGCCGACACCACCTCGGGTGCCAGGAAGTTCGTGCCGACGAACGTACCGAGACTGGCGCCGAGCTGGTCTTTCTTCCGCCGGATGATCGCCGTGTGCGGGATGGGCAGGCCGAGTGGGTGACGGAACAGGGCGGTCACCGCGAACCAGTCCGCCAGCGCGCCGACCATGCCCGCCTCCGAGGCGGCCCGCAGGTAGCCGACCCAGTCGCCGCCCGCCCCGCGCGATTCGGTCCAGCGGCAGAACAGATAGATCGCGGTGGCCAGGGCGAGCAGCCCGGTGGCGAACGCCTTCATCCGCCAGAGGTCACGACGCTTGGCCGCCTCGTCGAGCACGGCGGCGAAGCCGAGGGGCACGGCGGCCGGCGCGGCCTCTCCGGCGCGCTCGCCCCGGGCGTTCAGCACCGCGGTGTTGCCGGGAGCTTTCTCCATGCCTCCCATTCTGCTGTGCGCGGCGAAGTGAGGGAGCGGGGTGAGTGCCTGCGCACAAACCGGACGTGCCGGGCGCCGGGCACGCCCGGACTGTGGTTCCTACCGCATCCGGGCTCAAAAGCGCATATCACGGGTATCGGGGACCTAAGCTGGTAGCCACCGGAGCACTTACGAACGAGGGAGCCCACGCTGTCCACCGAAGACCTTGTCGATGTCGGCGAGCGACCGTCGGCGGTGCGCGGCGGCCGGATGGACGGCCGCAAGCGCCGGTGGCGGCAACACAAGATCGACCGCAGGGAGGAACTCGTCGACGGCACTCTCGCCGCCGTGCGCGCCCGCGGCAGCAACGCGGGCATGGACGAGATCGCCGCGGAGATCGGCGTCTCCAAGACCGTGCTCTACCGCTACTTCTCCGACAAGAACGACCTCGTCCACGCGACCATGCAGCGGTTCATCGAGACCACGCTGATGCCACGGGTGTACGGCGCGATCAGCCTGGACGCCGACGAATACCAGCTGGTGCGCTCGGCTCTTGCCGAGTACGTCGGCACGGTCGACGAGGACCCCGAGGTCTACCGCTTCATAATGGGTAACGGCTCGGCGGACCAGTCCTCGCTCGCGGAGTTCGAGAAGCTCTTCGCCGAGGTGGTCTGCGCGGTGATCACCGATCGCGCCAAGGACCGGGGCGTGGCGACCGAGGGCGCGGCGCTGGCGTCGTACGTGCTGGTCGGCGGCATCCAGCTGGCCACACACTGGTGGACCACCAACAAGTCGCTGTCCCGCGAGGACGTGATCGATTACCTCACCATGCTCGCCTGGAGCGCCATCGAGGGCATGGCCCGCGCGGGCGGTTCGCCCGCCGCGTTCAACGCGCAGCAGCACGTGCTGCCCGCCCCCGAGACGCCGGCGCAAGACTGAATCGAGCCATCGGCCCTGGTGCTAGCTGGAGCGCTTGCAAAAGTTCACCAGCACTCTCGACTTTGCCGAAACCTTGGCTAGTCTGAACCCGAGCGGTGCGCCGAGTGCGTTGCGTCACCGCAGGCGCCGTACTCGACGGCGGTCCGTGCGGGGATTCCGCACGCTGCCGCCCGCGTCCGTCGCTCCGACCGCGGCACCAACGGAGGTACCTCGATGGCGAAGCAAGTACCGACCTCTCGGCTTGCTCGTGGCACGAAGCTGGGCGCGGTGGCAGCCAGTTCGGTCCTTCGCACCCAGCGCACGCGGTTGACCATGCGGGGCAGATCCGAGGCCGTCCGGGCGAAGATGGCCGAGGAATCGATGATCCGCACCACCGAGCAGGTGGTCACGGTGCTGGGCACCATGAAGGGCGTCGCCATGAAGCTCGGCCAGATGATGTCGGTGCTCGATCTGGATCTGGTGCCAGAGGACCATCGGGAGCGGTTCCAGAAACGCCTGGCCGTGCTGCGCAACGCTGCTCCGACAGTCTCCTTCGCGGCCATGCGCCAGGTGATCGAGGACGATTTCGGAAAGCCGCTCGACGCGGTATTCGCCGAGTTCGACGCCGAGCCCGTCGCCGCCGCCTCGATCGGCCAGGTGTACCGGGCGCGACTACACGACGGTCGCCAGGTCGCGGTGAAGGTGCAGTATCCGGGCATCGATGCCGCGGTGCGCGCGGATCTGAAGAATCTCGCGATGTTCCGGCGCGTGCTCCAGTCCGCGATGCCGTGGGTGACGCCCGCGGTGCTGGACGAGCTAAGGCTGAACATGGAGGCCGAGCTCGACTACCGGGCCGAGGCGGCGACCCAGTTGCAGATCGCCGAGTTGTACGCCGGGCATCCGTTCGTCATCGTCCCGCGCTCGCTGCCGGAGTTCTCCACCACGCGGGTGCTGGTCACCGAATACGTGGAGGGCAAGGGTTTCGAGGAGATCCGGCAGCTGCCCCAAGCGGAGCGCAACCGGATCGGCGAGATCATCTACCGGTTCTACGTGGGATCGCTGTTCACCTTCAACGAATTCTGCGGCGACCCGCATCCGGGCAACGTGCTGCTGGCGGGGGACGGCCGGGTCGGCTTCCTGGATTTCGGATTGTTCAATCGCATGGACGCCGAGCACGTGCAATTCGAGCTGGTCTGTCTGCGTGCCGCGGCAGAAGATCGCGCGGAAGATCTGCGCGAGTTGATGATCAAGCGCGGCGTCATCTCACCGCAGGAGATCGGCGCCGAAGAGTGCCTGGAATACGTGCTGGCTGCCTCGGAATGGTGTCTGGTCGACGAGGAACTGACCATCACTCCCGAGCTCGCCAGCGGCGCCTTCCTGCTCGCGGTCGACCCGAGGGCCAGCGAGTTCACCGGTATGAAGCAGCAGAATCTGCCGCCGGAGCACCTCTTTTCACGCCGCGCCGACTTCCTGACCTTCGGCATGCTCGGTCACCTCGGCTGCACCGCGAACTGGCATCGCATCTCCAGGGAATGGCTCTACGACGAACCACCGGTCACCGAGCTCGGCCGGGCCCATCACGCCTGGCTCGCCGACCGCCCGCACGCCGCGCCGCAACGGCCGCGCAAGAAGACCACCAAGTAGCCGCCGAACGGCGGCACGACCGCAGAACGGAAGACCATGGCAGACACACGGGAATTCGACCTAGTGCTGTTCGGCGCGACGGGTTTCGTCGGCAAGCTGACCGCGGAATATCTCACCGAGGCCGCGCCGGAATCCGCGCGAATCGCGCTGGCGGGACGATCGCTGGACAAGTTGACCGCCGTACGCGACAGCCTCGGCCCGACGGCCGCGAACTGGGGTCTGGTGGTGGCCGACTCGACAGACCAGAGCGCGCTCGACGAGCTGGCGGCGCGCACCAAAGTCGTGGTCACCACCGTCGGCCCGTACCTGCGCTACGGGATGCCGCTGGTGGCGGCGTGCGCGAAGGCAGGCACCCATTACGCCGACCTCACCGGCGAGCCGCTGTTCATCCGCGACGCCATCGACAACTATCACGAACAGGCCGTCGCCACGGGCGCGAAGATCGTGAATTCCTGCGGCTACGACTCGATTCCGTCCGATCTGAGCGTGTATCAGCTCTACCGCCGCACGGTCGAGGACAACACCGGTGAGCTCGTCGACACCACGCTGGTGGCTTCGCTCAAGGGCGGCGTCAGCGGCGGCACCATCGATTCCGGCCGCGCCATGATGGAGGCGATCGCCGCCGACCCGGCCAAGGGCAAGGTGATGTCGCATCCGTACTCGCTGAGCCCGGACAGGTCGATGGATCCCGACGTCGGCCGCCAGTCCGATCAGGCGCTGTCGCGGGCGAGCGCGATCGACCCCAGCCTGGACGGGTGGGTCAGCACGTTCGTCATGGCCGCGCACAACACCAAGGTCGTGCGCCGCAGCAACGGCCTGCTCGGCTGGGTGTACGGCAAGAACTTCCGCTACCGCGAAGTGATGAGCGCGGGGAAGTCCCGGGTGGCGCCGCTGGTCGCGGCGGGCATGGCGGGCGGCATCGTGGCGGGCATGACCGCGGGGGCGCTGCTGTCGCGGGCGTCGGCGGGCCGCAAGCTGCTCGATCGCGTGCTGCCCAAGCCGGGCACCGGACCGAGCGAGCAGGCCCGCAAGAGCGGCTGGTTCAGCATGAAGACGTTCGCGCACACCACCTCGGGCGCGAAATACGTGGCCACCTTCTCCGGCACCGGCGACCCGGGCTACCAGGCCACCGCCGTACTGCTCGGCGAGAGCGGTCTGTGCCTGGCATTCGACACGGAGAAGCAACCCGAGCTCGCGGGCATTCTCACCCCGGCCGCGGCAATGGGCGACGCGCTCACCGAGCGACTGCGCGCGGCGGGCATGACGATCACCGTCGACCGCGCCTGAGGGACGCACTCCGGTGAATCTCGCACGGAAGACGATGAATGCCCCTGCGCTCGCCGCGGTGTACGAGCGGGCCTGGCGACCGGCGCTGTTCTATCTCGCCAGTGGGCGGACGACCGCGTCCGACCGGCGCGACGCGGTCTCCGCCCTGCGGCTCGGCGGCGCGCAAAAGGTGCTCGACATCGCATGCGGGCCGGGTAATTTCACCAGATACCTGAGTGAATCGCTGTCCGGCGACGGCTACGCGATCGGCTTGGACTACTCCGAGCCGATGCTGGCACGCGCCGTCGCGGACAACGCCGGACCGCGAGTCGGGTATCTGCGCGGCGACGCGCGCACACTCCCGTTCGCGGACGGAACCTTCGACGCGGTCTGCTGTTTCGGCGCGCTCTACCTCATCCCGGACCCGCTCGTCGCCGCTCGCGAGATGATCCGCGTCCTCGCCCCCGGTGGCCGCATCGCCATCACCACCAGCCACCGGGCCGCCAACCCCATCGGTGAGATGAGCCGCGTCGTCGGCGGTTTGAGCGGACTTCGGGTGTTCGGCGGCCGGACCTTTCCCGCGCTGTTCGCCGAGGAGGGCTTGGTGGAGATCGACCAGCGGGTCCATCGCCTGCTCCAGTACGTCAGCGCGACGAAGCCCATTCAGTCGGCGACGGGAACAGCGTGCGCCGGAGCGCGGTGATCAATCGCGGGTGACGGTCCGGATCAGGAACTCGAGCTTCGCCACGGTCCGATCGAGCGGACGGATGCTGCGCTCCACTCGGCATATCGCCACCGCACCCTCGAGCGCCGCGACGATCAGGGTGGCGGTCTGCTCGGCGTCTGCCTCGCTCGCGCCGTGGTCCCGCAACGACCGCGTCAGCAGCCCGGTCCAGTTCTCGAACGCGGCCGCGGCGGCGCGCTGCGGCGCGTCGTCGTCCCCTTGGTCTTCGATCGCGACCGCGAGCACCGGGCAGCCTGCCTGGAAATCATTGTCCACCAGAACCTTCCGCCACATGTCGACGAACGACCGCAATCCCGCGACCGGCCCGACGGGCAAGCCCTGCGCGAGTTTGCGGGCCGCCAGCGCATCGGCGAAGCGCACCGCTTCGGCCGCCAGCTGCGCCTTGCCGCCCGGGAAGTAGTGGTAAGTGGATCCCAGCGGGGCCTGGGCGTGCTTGGCCAGCTCCCGCACGCTGGTCGCGTTCAGACCGCGGCGGCGGATCATGTCGGCCGCGCCGGCCACCATCCGATCCCGCGCCTGCGCCGTTTCGGCCACCCTTCCCCTCCCTTGCTCATGACGACTGTCATAGCCTACCGCGCGGGCGTACCGGCGGCCGGGCGTAGCGGGGACGTGGCCCGCCGCGCGAGGTCAGCCGATGTCCTGCAGCACCCTCCGCTGCGGGTCATCGGTAGCACATCCGGTTCCCACGACCAGCGCGGTGACGGCGGGCGGATGCGGGCCGCTGAGCAGGATGAGCACCGCGTCGCCGCCCTGGAACGCGATGTCGGCCGAGCCGAGGACAGCGCGGTCGAGCCCGTTCGCGTTTACACAACGCCGCAGCGCCTCAGGGTCGGCGAGGGAACCCGCTTCGGTGTGGCGTCCCAGCGCACCGAGGGCCATGGTGGCGGTGACTTCGTCTTCGCCGATGGTGGGTCGCGCGGTGGGGGCTGGGTGCTCACGGCCGTCCATCGTCGAGATGGCCGAGCCGGCTCCGGCGACGGCGATGATCGCCGCGGCTGCCGCGGCGAACCATCGTGCCCTGGTGCGGCGGTGCTCGTCGACAGCGACCGAGGGAGCCGCGCCGCGTTCGGAATATTCGATATCGAGCCCGGATTCGCCCGCCCGCCCGCGCGCAATCACATGGACCGTGGCGTCCTGGGGTGATCGGAGTGCTTCGATGAATTCGGTCAGCCGGGCGGTGACGTCCTCGGGCATGGCGTGGATGACGCGTTCATCCCGGCTCAACGCACCCAACTCGGCGCTGACCTCATCCAGCCCGCGCAGATACCGCACCGCCTGCGGATCACGCGAGACGATCGGCCACAACTGTTCACGCTGCGCGGCGGTTACATTCCCGGCATGCAGGTCGGCCAGCAACCCCGGCGGGAACGGAGGCTGCGGCACCGTCCGGGTCGCCATCGCACCCGCGTTGTTCGCATCCGACATCGCACCGATCCCCTCACCCCCAGGCCCGCCTGTGCATCGTTCAAAAGGTCGTCACTGTTATTGGACGCATCCCGACTGCTGTCGGTTCCCCGGATCGCCGAGAAATCCAATTGCTTTTTCAAACGACTGCCGCGTATGGACGCACCGGCTTCGATCGTCCCCTCGGGCACGGCGAGCAACCGCCCGCAAGCCGCTGTAAACAGCTCGGGGACAACGGATCTGTCACGCTGCCGGCGAATGCCAGCTAGCCTCACTCCACAAGATCGCGTATTCCAGTCAGAGGACCCAGCCATGAACAGTCCCCTACCCACGCCCGCGTTCGCTCGAGGAGAGGCGACCGGGGATCTGCTCGCGGGAAGGACCGCCGTCGTCACCGGGGCCAGCCGTGGTATCGGCCTGGCGATCGCGATCAGATTCGCGTCGGAAGGCGCGAACGTCGCGATGATCGCCCGTACCCAGGAGCCGCACCCCAAACTTCCCGGCACCATCCACACCGCCGCCGCGGAGGCGGAGGCCGCGGGCGGCGCGGTACTGCCGCTGGTGGCGGATGTCCGCGACGACAAGGCGATGGCCGAAGCGGTCGATCAGATCGCCGAGCGCTTCGGCGGCATCGACATCCTGGTCAACAACGCGGGATCGGTCGATCTCACGGGCGCCGAGCAGCTGGGCATGCAGCGCTACGACCACATGCAGTCCGTCAATGTCCGCGCGCCGTTCCTGCTGTCCAAGCTGGCGCTGCCACATCTGCGCGCCTCGGCCCTGGCCGGGCGCAATCCCCATATCCTCACCCTCTCACCGCCGCTCAACATGAACCCCGAGCACGTGGGCAACGGCGTGGCCTACACCGTCTCCAAATACGGTGTCAGCGTCGCCACCGTCGGTCTGGCACATGAGTTCCGGCCCTACGGCATCGCCGTGAACTCCCTGTGGCCGCGCACGAAGATCGACACCGCCGCGGTGCGCAACCTGCTCGGCGGCGCGGAAGCCGTCGCCGCGTCCCGCAACCCGTTCATCTGCGCGGACGCCGCTTTACTGATCGTTACCAGCCCTGCGGCGACCTACACCGGTCAGCTCCTGCTGGACGAGGATGTCCTCGCTTCCCATGGCCGCACCGACCTGGACCACTACCGGGTCGTGCCGGGCTCCGGCGCGCTCGCCAACGACCTTTTCATCGACGCGTAGACCACACCGCGGACATAGCCGAAAGCACGCAACCGCACTGACTTTTCGGCCTCGAGATCAGCTTGTTCCGCAGGCATCGGCAGGAACCGCCGCGAACCACGGTGCGCGTAAGGCGATCCGCCGCGGTGATGGCTCGCCGATGTCACGGCGCGGACGGGGGCGTCCCGAGATCGACCATGCGGTGCAGGATCGCGGGCGCCAAGGCCAATTCGAATTCGGTGCCGCTGCTCTCGAACACGAAGGCCAGGAAGTCGTCGCGCGGTACCGGGGCCAAGCGGACCGAGCACTGCTCCCCCACGACCACCCAGCCGCCGACGGTCAACTGATCGGACATCGCCCCTCCCACCCTTCGATACTTCCGACAAGTGGACTATGCCAGTTGCGGCACAGGGGTGTCAACGGCGGAAATCGGTCGCTGACCTGGCCGGATACTCGTGCTCCATGATCGGGCGGCCGGGCGGGTGGACGCTCTGGCGGTACTCCAGCGCGACACCGTGGACGTCCAGACCGATGCGGTGCACGACCAGCACCGCCGCCGGATGCGGCAGCGCGAGACGGCGGCGTTCGTCCTCCGTGGCCAGCCGGGCGCCGACGCTCTCGCGCACGATTGCGGCGGCGCGGCCGATCACGTTTTCCAGATGCCGCACGACTCCGCCCGGTACGGGCACCGTCCCGTGCACCAGCGTGGCGGCCGCGGCGAATTCACCTGGATACCAGCACGTGACAAGCCGCACTGCCCCGGAACCGTTCTCGGACAACAGCTTCAAGCTGATCACCGGATCCGCCGCCGGGAGACCGAGTGATTCGGTGACCTCCCGCGGTCCTTCCACCATTTCAGCTCCCAGCACGGTCACCGAATCGGGCTGGGACGCGGACGGTCCGTATCGGGGCGCGCTCTCGCGCATCAGCGCCGAGCGTTCGGCCACGTAGGTGCCCGACCCGCGACGTGACGTGACGATTCCCTGCTGCCGCAGCGTGTTCAGCGCCTTGGCCGCAGTGGGCCGGGCTACCTTCCAGCGGGCGGCGAGTTCGCGCTCGGAGGGCACCTCGGCGCCGGGAGCCAACTCCCCGCGCTCGATCAGATCCCGAAGATGCCCCGAGATCTGCAGATACTTCGGGACTACGCCATCGATTCCGGCCACCGGTCGCCTTCCCCACACCGCCCCTCGGACCGCTGGTCAGTGTAACAACGGCGGAGACGCGCGCAGCGGCCTTCACACAAGCCCGTACCGAGGCGGTCCGCCGCGCTGAACCGCCCGGTAAAGTGCGAATCCAGTACAGCGCGGTACGAACAGGACCGAGCGGAAGGGGGCTTCCACGTGGCGGTACCCGATACCGGACAGGGGACGGCGCGCGAGCTGTACGCGGCGGCCATCGGCGCGGGCGGGAGCGAAAGGTTCGAGCTGGACACGGCGGTCGCGGAGAATCTCGCCGCCGCGTGCGACCAACTGGTCGACGATCTGGGCCGCGCGATGGCAGGCGAACACCTCCTCACCGACGTGACCGGCTTCCCCGATCTGCCCACCGGACACGGCCTCACCCGCGGGTTCTCCGCGAAGGGAAGGCAATACCTGGACACCCTGGCCGCGTTCCAGGAAACGGCGCTGCTGTTCAAGGCCGCGTATCTCGCCGCGGCCAATCGGCTGGCCGACGCCGAGGCGGCGAATCAGGCCGCACTGCGGCTGGTCGCCGACTATCTGGAGCCCCGTTGAGCGCGCACCCGTGCGCCGGGACCGACTGAGGGGGACGACGGATGGCAGACTCAACGGCACGCGCCGCCGCCGACGGCATCCGGCAGGAATTGGCCGGATTCACCGACGACGCAACCGATCCCGCCTACGCGCCGGATCGGGAACTGTTCGGCGCCTACACCCACCAGCAGATCTGGGAGCTGGTGCACGAAGCGCTCGACCCGGCGGCATTGGGCCGGATCGCCGCGGCATGGCAGGCCAACGCGACCGCGGTGGCCGAAGCGTTCCAAGCCTTCTCCGATGCCACCAACCGGGAATTCGCGCGCTGGTCGGGCCGGGCAGCCGACGCCGCGGTGAGCGCGACCAGGCAGTTCGTCCGCGCGGGCGGGGATACGCACGACGTGTGCCGGGCGGTCGCTCGGCTGATGGAGTTGAATAGCGATGCCGCGCAGACGGTCCGGGGCGCGATCGCGCCGCCGCAGCGGTATCGGCCGCTGGCGGACCCGGCCGCAGAAGCGGTTTACGGTGGAAAACGTAGGATGGAACACGATAGTGCGGCGGCAGACATCGAAGCGGATGTCCGGGACACGATGACTTACGTCTACACCCCGACGATGCCCGCCACCGGCGACCGCGTTCCCCGATTCCCCCGGCCGCAGGAAGGTTCGGCGGCCGACAACGCACCCGGCGATCCGGATTCCGCGCGCGGAGGCGGCGCACGGTGAAATGGGTGCTCACCCCGGACGAGTTCACGCATGTCTGGACGAACGAAACGAGCCTGGACCGCAGGCCCTACCCGGTCAACATGGTCCCTTCGGCCACCGCGCGGACCGAGTCGGAGTACCACGCCCTCCATCTGCCGCAGCGCTTCGCCCGCCAAGCCGATCCGGATCTCGCCGCCGCGCTGGTGCTCTGCGCGCGCAACGACGCGACCACCATCACCGTCTCCGGCGAGCGGTCGGCGCTCTCGCGCAACGGCAGCGGGTCCGAGACCGAACGGATCCTCGCGTTCGCCGCGGTGGTGCACAACCACGCGGGCATTCTGGTCGCCACGCCGGACCGGGTGACCGTACAGATGTGCCACGCCCGTGCCGTGGGCGAACGCTTGGTGCAGATCATCGGTTCGGCCCGACCGGGCAAGCTCGCCCCCATGCGGGAGCCGCAGGACGCGGTGCTGAATCCGGACCGCACCGAGCCGTTCGTCACCAATGGCCATCGCGGCGCGGCGAAGTTCCGCCAAACCCTGCGCAAGCCGGTGGACGGCCGTGGCTTCATCACCGTCACGGTGCAGCCGGAGAACCCGATGTCCCCGCCCACCCGCCATCGCACCTGGCTGGACTTCACCGGCGACGGCCGCTACTTGCTCACCACCGCGCACGATCTCATCCTCACCCCGGTGTCGGACGAGGAATTCGCCACTCAGTTACTGCGGCTCGCGCAAGTGTGACGTGGCCGAACCGCCGCGCGATTAGGTTGGAGCCATGCCGAAATTGTGGACGGTGCCGCCCACCGAGGCCATGCGAGCCGATGGTTTGCGCGTAGCCGAGCTGGACACCTCCGGGACGCCGGGGTTCACCGGCGGCAAGAAGGCGGGCGTGCCCTTGCTCGCCGAACGCGCCCAAGTGCTGTCGGATCTGCAGGAGAAGCTGTACGCCAACGGCCGGGCAGGCGGCGACCGGCGCAACGTGCTGCTGATCCTGCAAGGCATGGACACCGCGGGCAAGGGCGGCATAGTCCGGCACGTCATCGGCTCGGTCGACCCGCAGGGCGTCGACCATGCCGCGTTCGGCGTGCCGACGCCGGAGGAGAGCCGCCATCACTACCTGTGGCGCATCCGCAAGGCGCTGCCGCGCGCTGGCCAGCTCGGGGTGTTCGATCGCTCGCACTACGAGGACGTGCTCGTGGTGCGGGTGCACAATCTGGTGCCGCCGACGGTGTGGGAGCCGCGCTACGACGAGATCAACGCGTTCGAGCGGGAACTGGTGGACGAGGGTACCTCGCTGGTGAAGGTCGCCATGTTCGTCTCGCTCGACGAACAGAAGCGGCGGCTGGCCGAGCGACTGGAACGCACGGACAAATACTGGAAGTTCAACCCGTCCGACATCGATGAGCGCGCGTTCTGGCCCGCGTACCTGGACGCGTACCAGGCGATGCTGGACCGCACGTCCACCGAGTACGCGCCCTGGCACGTCGTGCCCGCCGACCGCAAGTGGTTCTCCCGGCTCGCCGTCACCGAACTGCTGATCGCGGCCCTAGAGCGGCTCGACCTCGACTGGCCGCAACCGACCTTCGACGTCGAGGCGCAGAAACGGCGGCTTGCGCGGGCCTAGTCGAGCGCGTGCTCAGGGCAAGTGCCGGACGAAACGTGAGCCCGGTCGATGCGGCGTCCAGCCGGTGTCGGCGATCCGGCCGGTGCGCACGAATTCACCCCAGTACCCGCGGGTCCGGGCGCCGAGCGCGTCGATCTCCGCCGCGGTGAGGGGCGCGAGCATCGGAGCGGCGTGCCAGGTGTCGCCGTCGCCGAACAGCAACGGCAGATCGATGCAGTGGCAGGCGCCGTACGGGTTGTCCGGGTGGAGCTGTCCCATCCGGTAGCAGTACACGCGGGCCCCGGCATCGACCAGTTCGTCGGCGAAACGCCACAGCCCGTCTTCGAATGCCTTGCGACTGATCAGACGCTGCACCGCCGAATCGAGCCGGGCGCCGATCACCGGCAGCCGCCGCAGCCTGCCGAAGACCGGATGCGGGCCGCCGTAGAACGCTCGCACCTCTTCTGCCGTGCAGCCGAGGACGACCGGCAGATCGGTGACCCCGTTCCGCACCGCTTGTCGCCAGGTGTGCTCGTCGGGCAGCGGTCCCGCATCGGCCACGGGCAAGAAGGGCGGTGCCGAATTCACCGCGCCGGGACCGGCGCACCGGCGAACCGTGCGTCCTTGCGCGGCCAGCAGTTCGGGCAGGGACGCGGTGCGGGGATCGGCGTCGAGTTCGGCGAGGAACATCGCCGCTACCCGCTCGGCCCGCCGGTGGCTCTGAAATCCGATGCCGAAGGGCGCGCTCTGCACGACGGCCCCGGCGAACAGCGACCTCGCCTCCGCGATGCCCAGCAGCGCTACGACCGACTGCGCACCCGCCGACTGCCCCGCCACGGTGACGCGCTCCGGATCGCCGCCGAATTCGGCGATGTGCTCGCGCACCCACCGCAGCGCCGCGATCTGGTCGCGCACACCGAGATTTCCCGGCGATACTCCTGGGGCGCGGAGATAGCCCAGCACGCCGAGCCGGTAACTCACCGACACGACGACGACGCCGGTCTCGCTCACGAACCGGGCCGCGTCGTACAGATTCCACTGCCCGCTACCCGCCAAATAGGCGCCGCCGTGCAACCACACGAGTACCGGAAGACCGCCCGGCTCGGCGGCCACGGGTGCGGTGACGGTGACCGCCAGGCAGTCCTCCGACTGCTCCAGCGCCTCCGCCCGCCCCATCACGCCCTCCAGCCGTCCCGGCAGTTGCGGCGCGATCGCGTAGCGGCGCGTCGCGTCGTACACCCCGTCGGGCGGCGTGACCGGCTCGGGTGCACCGAATCGCCGGGCCCGCGCGTAGGGAATGCCACGGAACACCGCGACGCCGCCGCGCGCTTCGCCCCGCCAGCGCCCCGAGGGCGCGATCACGTCGTCCATGCCGCTCTCACCCTTCTATCGCAAGTCGACTTGCGATAGCACCACGCTAGGGACCGCGACCGCGTAACGCAAGAGAACTTGCGATAATCGGCCGATGGATGAGTCCAGCGCACAGATCCGCGGCGCACGTCTGCGTGCAGCCGTGCTCGACGCGACCCTGTCCAGGATCGAGTCGGCGGGCATCGGCGCCGTGCGGGTCGCCGATATCGCTGCGGACGCGGGCGTGCACGAGACCTCGATCTATCGCCGCTGGAAAACGCTGCCCCGCTTGCTGCTGGACGCGCTGCTGTCCCGGGTGGCCCAGGAGATCCCGCTGCCGGACACCGGGTCGCTGCGCGACGATCTGGAGCGGTTCATGACCGATCTCGTCCGCTTCGCGGGGACACCGTCCGGCCGAGCCCTGATCCGTAGCGCCGTGCTCGCCGAGTCCGACCCCGAGGCCGAGGCGATCCGGCGCGAATTCTGGGCGCGGCGGTTGTCGGCGTCGGAGCAGATCGTCCGGCGCGCGATCGCCCGCGGCGAGGTGGCGGCGACGGTGGATCCCCGGCTGACCATTTCGACCCTCGGTGGTCTGGTCCATTTGCACGTCACGCAGTTCGGCGGCGAACTGCCGCCGAACCTGGCGCGCGACGCCGTCGCGCTCGTCCTCATGGGCATCACACCGCGCTGATGGCGGCCGGTCGGGACTTTTCGGAATCTCTCAGGTAGGCCGACGATGATGGCGGCTGTGGGCCGATCACGCGGGCAGATGGTCGGCGGATCTACGATCGTGGCGGCAGAAACCGTCCGGCGAGCGAAAGGCGTGGTGAGCGCACGGTGAGCAAAAACCAGGGTGGGAAATCGAACCCGCTGCTGGCGGCGGAACGCGCCGACCGCAACCGCAAGATCTTGATCCAGGTGGCCGTCGCCGCCGTGCTCGTCGCGCTGATCGCGGCGATCGGCATCGGCATCGCGGTGAAGAAGGCCCACAAGGACGATCCCGGCCCCGCTCCGTCCATCGCCGCGACCGGCACCGCCAACGCGGGCCCCGTGCCCGCCTCGATCACCGACAACGGCGCCGTCCGCGTCGGCAAGCCGGACGCGAAGGTCACCGTGCGGGTCGTCGCCGACCTCCAGTGCCCCGCGTGCAAGGCCTTCGAGGCGGCCAATGGACAGGTGCTCGAGGACGCCGTAGCCAACGGCACCGCGGTGGTCGAGTACAACATCATCGCCTTCCTGGACAAGGCGTCCACCACGCGCTACTCCTCGCGCGCGGCCAACGCCGCCTACTGCGTCGCGGAGGCCGACCCATCGAAGTACCAGGCCTGGCTGAAGACGATGTTCGCCCAGCAGCCCCCGGAGGGCGGCGCGGGCCTGACCGACGATCAGCTGGTCCAGATCGCCAAGAGCGCCGGTTACACCGACGACGCGACCGCCCAGTGCATCACCGACCACAAGTACGACAAGTACGTCCAGGCCCGCACCAAGGAAGTGCTGGACAGCGGCATCCAGTCGACCCCGTCGGTGTTCGTCAACGGCAAGAAGGTCGAGTCCAGCCAGCAGGTCTTCGGCGCAGGCGGTCTCGCACCCGTGATCAGCGCCGCCGCGGGCCAGTGATCACCGCGGGGCCCCGGGCCGCGTGGGTCCTGTTGATCGACGGGCTGGCCGGCTGGCTGGCCGCCGTGGCGCTGACCGTGGAACGGTTCAAGCTGTTCACCGATCCCGGCTACACGCCGTCGTGCAGCATCAACCCGATCCTGTCCTGCGGGTCGGTGATGGTGACCCAACAGGCCGCGGTTTTCGGGTTCCCGAACCCGCTGATCGGCATCGTCGGGTTCTCGGTCGTCGTCACGCTCGGCGTGCTGTCGGTGGCCGGGGTCGGCTTCCCGCGCTGGGTCTGGGGCGGGCTGTGGCTGGGCACCCTGCTCGGGGTCGGCTTCATCTGCTGGCTGATCTTCCAGAGCCTGTACCGGATCAACGCGCTGTGCCCGTACTGCATGGTGGTGTGGGCGATCATCACGCCGCTGCTCGCGGTGTGCACCGATCAGCTGTGGGGGCGCTCGCGCGGTCCGCTGGGGGTACTCGCCGAGTGGCGCTGGACGATCGTCGCGCTGTTCTACGCGGTCGTGCTGCTGCTGGTGTTCCTGCGCTTCCAGGACTACTGGCTGTCGCTGGTCTGATCCGGATCAGTTCGGCGGGCCCGCGACCAGCGCCACCGGCACCGTGCGCGCGCCGCTCGCGCCAGTGACGCCCAATCGGACGGTCTCGTTGGGCTTGCGCCTGTTCAGCGCGATGCGCAGCGACTGCGTGTTGCTGACGGTGTGGTCGTCGAGCGAGGTGATCACGTCCCCGGCGGCCAGACCGGCGGTATAGGCGGGCATGCCGTAGATCGCCATGTCCACGCGCGCTCCGGTACCGGCCGGAAGCGCGTTGGAGACGAGCACGCCGAGCGTGGCCGTGGGGCCGATGTGCACGGTGTCGGTGGGGGTGCCGGAGCGAATCTGCTGGACCACTCGCATCGCGGCATCGATCGGCACCGCGTAGCCGTTGGCCGGGTGGTCGGCCGTGCGCGCCCCGTCGCCCGACGCCGCCGCGATGACGCCGACGACGGACGCCTTGTGATCGACCAGGGCTCCGCCGGACTGTCCCGGCGTGACCGCCGCGGCGACCTCGAGCATCCCGTTGAGCGCCTTGCGCGACAGATCGGCGGCGTTGATCGCCACGATCGCGCTGTCGAGGTCGGTGAGCGGGCCGTGCACCGCGGTGGGCGTGCCGCCGGTCCCGCCCGCGTTGCCGATCGCGAGGAGCTCCTCACGCAGCCGCAATCCGGCCGAACTGCCGATGGTCGCGGTCGGCAGCGCGTTGGCCGCGGCCAAGTCCAGCAGGGCGATGTCGGCGTCGGCGTCGTAGCCGAGCACCGCCGCGTCGTAGACCTTGCCGTTGCCCACGTCGGTGACGGTCACGGTGTCCGCGCCCTTGACCACGTGGTGGCTGGTGAGCACCTCGCCGTCGGCGGTGAGGACGATGCCGGAGCCCGCGGCGCCGGGCCCGGATCGCTCGGCCGAGGCGTTGATGTTGACCAGCGCGGGGCGCACCGCCGCGGTGACGAGTCCCGCGTCGAGCGGCTCGGGCGGTACGAACGCGACCGAGGCCGCCGTCCCGGCGGGGCCGGGCCGGTCGCGGTCCGGGAGATCGCCGCGATACCCGAGGAACGCGGCGACCACGAGCATGAGGGTGACGACCAGCACGAACACCCGGCCACCACCGGGCGCGCGACGCGCCCCGATCCACTGCTGCCGTTTTTCGTCCATGGCTCTCCCGCCTCGGCCGAACCTCCCGAATCCATTGTCGCCGGTGCGCGCCGCCGAAGATCATCGAACCGTGCAGCCCGCCGGAAAAATAGCTCGTGAGCGTGCCTTTTCCGTGTCACAGTTGGCAACCGCACCCATGCGACGGTAGGCATGTCCTCATGAGTACTGCCGCCGCCTATGCCCTGTCCACCGCCGATGGCTCGTTCGAGAAGGTCACGATCCACCGCAGGGACCTGGGTCCGCGCGACGTGCTGATCGACATCAAGTTCGCGGGCATCTGCCACTCCGACATCCACACCGCCCGCAACGAGTGGGGCAGAACCCGCTACCCCTGCGTGCCGGGCCACGAGATCGCGGGCGTGGTCGCCGCGGTCGGCTCCGCGGTCACCAAGCACCGGGTCGGCGACCGCGTCGGCGTCGGCTGCATGGTCGATTCCTGTGGGGTCTGCGCGCCCTGTCTCGCCGACGAGGAGCAGTACTGCACCGCGGGCGCCACCATGACCTACAACACCCCGGTCGATCCGGCGGTGGAGCCCGGCGGACACACGCTCGGCGGGTACTCCACGCAGATCGTGGTGACCGAGAACTTCGTGGTCGCCATCCCCGAAGGGATCGGCCTGGACGTCGCGGCGCCGCTGCTGTGCGCGGGCGTCACGCTGTACTCGCCGCTGCGGCACTGGGGCGCTGGCCCGGGCAAGAAGGTCGCGATCATCGGCATGGGCGGACTCGGCCATGTCGGGGTCAAACTCGCGGCCGCGATGGGCGCCGAGGTCACGGTGCTGAGCCACTCGCTGAGCAAACAGGACGACGGCAAGCTCTTCGGCGCCACCAACTACTACGCGACCAGCGACAAACAAACCTTCCGCGAGCTGCGCGGCCGGTTCGACCTGATCCTGAACACGGTCTCGGCGAACCTGCCCATGGACGACTATCTGCGCCTGCTGAACCTGGACGGCACCCTGGTGGTCCTCGGTCTGCCCGAGAAGCCCCTGAGCGTCAAGCCGCTCAACCTCGCCGGTTACCGCCGCTCGCTGGCGGGCTCGATGATCGGTGGCATCGCGCAGACCCAGGAGATGCTGAACTTCTGCGCCGAGCACGGCATCGGCGCCGAGATCGAGCTGATCGCCGCCGACGAGATCGACGGCGCCTACGACCGGGTGGTGGCCAGCGACGTGCGCTACCGGTTCGTCATCGACGTCTCCACCATGTGAGCCCGCTCTCCACCGGTACGGCCGCGTGGTGTCGTGCGCGAACCGGTCGTGGCGTGGGTACCTTGGCCTTGTGCCTGCGGAGGACGAAGACGAGACGCCACGACCGGCCATCGCCGCACGCGACATGCCGCCGTGGCTGCCGCGCGCGTTCCTGCTCGCCGCGGCGACGGTCACCGGGTTGCTGGCGGCCTTCTGGGTGCTCGGGCGGCTGCGGAGCCTGCTGACGATTCTGCTGGTCTCGCTGTTTCTCGCCTTCGCGATCGAACCGGCGGTGAACTGGCTGGCGCGGCGCGGCATGCGGCGTGGTCCGGCGACCGGATTGGTGTTCCTCGTCCTGACGGCCCTCGTCGTCGGCTTCTTCTGGACGCTCGGAGCGCTGCTGGTCGAGCAGGTCACCACGTTGGTGCAGCACGCCCCCGAATACGCCGACCGCGGCGTGGACTGGATCAACCACACCTTCCACAAGGATCTGTCCAGTACGGACATCCAGAAGTACGCCACCGACTGGAGCTCGACCCTGGAGGGCTACCTCACCGGATTGGCGGGCAACGTCTGGGGCATCGGCACGGCCGCGATCGGCGCGCTCTTCCAGATCCTCGGCATCCTGCTGTTCACCTACTACTTCGCCGCCGACGGCCCCCGGATCCGCACCGCCGTCTGCTCGCTCCTGCCGCCGCGCCGCCAGCGGCATGTGTTGCGCGCCTGGGACATCGCGGTGGACAAGACCGGCGGCTACATCTACTCCCGCGCACTGCTCGCGCTCGCCTCGACACTCGCGCACTACGTCATGCTGCGGCTGCTGGACGTGCCGTCGGCGTTCGCCCTCGCGCTGTGGGTCGGTGTGGTCTCGCAGTTCATCCCGACGGTCGGCACGTATCTCGCCGGTGCGCTACCGGTGATCGTGGGTCTGGTGCACGGGCCGAGCACGGCGCTGTGGATCCTCGGCTTCATCGTGCTCTACCAGCAGTTCGAGAACTACGTGCTGCAACCGCGCGTCACCGCGACCACCCTGGACATGCACCCCGCCGTGGCCTTCGGCGCGGTGCTGGCGGGCGCGGCGCTGCTCGGTGCCACGGGCGCGTTGCTCGCCATTCCGGTCACCGCGACGGTGCAGGCGTTCTCCGGCGCCTACATCCGCCGCTATGACGTCCCGGCCGACGTAGAGGCCGACATCGATCGCACGACCGGCTCACCCAAGCGCCGCCGGAAGTTCGCCAGGAAGTTGACCCTTCGCCTGGCCGGCCGTCACGAGCCGCCCGCCGAGTGAACCGGCGACGGCGGGTGGCTAGGCGGCGCGAACGGCGGCCAACGTCCGGACCAGCGCCTTGCTCACCTCGCCCAGCTGCGCCCGGGTGTGCCGTGCGGTGTCGTACTCCACCTGAATGGTCATCCGGTCGCCGATGGTGAACACCGTCAGCTTCGGCGGCATGCCCACCGTCATGGCGAAGACGTCGTTGCGGACGATCCGCAGTCCCGGTGGGGTCGGAAGCGCGGGCAGGCGACCGATATTGGAGATGGCGAAGGTGTTCGGCGAGGAGAACAGCGCGGCGGTCGCCGGGTCGGTGACCCGCTGGGCGGCGAGCATCACCAGCAGTGCTTCTCTGCGCTCGACCGAGGAGTGCATGCCCGACGCCACCGCGTGCGCCAGCGCGATCGGATCGGCTTCCGGTTCGACGAGCGCGTACGTCCCCACCCCCGATACGCAGTTGAGCACGGTGCTCACGGCCAGCGGCGGGACGAGGTCCGCGCGGACGTCGACCGCGTGGCCGCAGATCATCGGCAGCGCTCCCGCGGACGGCTCCAGCTGTGCGCGGAAGGCGGCGAGCGCCGCTCCGGCGATCAGGCTGTTCACCGAGACGCCGTGGAGGCGGGCGGCGGCGACCACCGCGGCGGTTTCGGTGTCGTCGAGTTCGATCCGGTCCAGGGTCAGTCGGTTCGGCCGGCGCGCGCCGTCGCCGGGCTCGGGCAGGTGCCGCGGCGCGAGATCCGGGCTCATCATGGCCGCGCCCGCGCGCATCAGGTCGAGCAGGCCCGCGACCTCCTCGTCGGAGACGATCCCCGCCAGCTCGGTGTCCATCGCCTCGGGCAGGCGCTGGTCCGGATTCGCCTGTGGCGCGGGCGCGCCCGTCACCTGTGCGGTGTAGCGCTCCCACAGCTCGCCGAGCAGCGCGAAAGCTGACCTGCCGTCGGCGATTCCGTGGTGGATGACCAGCACGATCCGAGCGCGGTCGCCGTCGCGCAGGAGATGCGCGTGGAACAACCCGTCGGTCCAGTCCTGTGCGGTGTTGACCAATTCCAGGTACTCCGGCTCGCCGCCCTCGGTGATCGTCAAGCGCGGCCGATAGGACTCGTCGGACCGGAAGCATTTCGTTCCCTCGGCGTCGATCACTTGGCTGCGCAGGAGAGGATGCGCGGCCGCCAGTTCCGCGAGCACGCGGGTCAGCGCGGACACGTCGAGGACGCCTCGCACGGTCGAACCGATGAACAGCGGCATGCCACCCACCGGGATGCTGCCGATTCTGGTGCCGGAGCCGAAGTAGCTGCTTTCGAAGGGGGACAGGGGGCGGTGATCGGTCATCATCTCGTTCCTTCTCGTGCGGAAGACCCCACCATACGTATGTTTAAAACGCTTGTCACATACAAACGTTTGAAACGTACGTTATAAACGCACGTATGGCCCTTGCTAAGGTGCTGGAGTGGGAACCCGCGAAGACCTGCTCGCCGCAGCTAAGCAGTGCTTGGCCGAGCGCGGCTACGCACGCACGACCGTGCGCGAGATAGTCGCCGCCTCCGGCAGCAACCTGGCCGCGATCAACTACCACTTCGGTACCCGGGACAAGCTGCTCAACCAGGCGATGATCGAGTCGAGCGCGGAGGCGGTGCAGCGAATCGCCGGCGCATTGCCGCAGGACGACCTCGTTACGCCCGCGGCGCGCCTGGAAGTCTTCTGGCGCAAGCTCATCGCATCGTTCACCGAGGACCGGCCGCTCTGGTCGGCGAATATCGAAGGCCTCGCACAGGCGCTGCACTCCCCCGAGGTACGCGCGGAGCTGGCGACGGCAGAGGAACACGCGCGCCAGCAGCTCTGGCAGTTGTTCGGCCCGCCCCGCGGCGCGGAGGCCGACCGCGCCGTGGGCGCGGTGCTGCACGCGTTGATCGGCGGTCTCATGGCCCAGTGGCTGGTGGATCCCGAACACGCGCCGTCGCCCGACGAGCTGATCGCCGGATTGCGCACGTTGGCCACCGAGATCGGCCCCGACTGAACCGTCTCGCACCGGCATATCCCACGCCACGGGTAGCCATGAACCGCGCGCCGATGTAGAACTCTCGGAAAAGGATCCGCACCACTCGGTGCCGAGGCTGGAATGGGAACAATGCTGAAGCGGCCGCCAGACCTGGCCTTCGACCTCGGCAGGATGCACCGCAGGCGCAACGACGTGGCGGCCGCGCGCGAGGCGTTTCAGATCGCCATCGCCTCCGGCCATCCGAACTGGGCGCCGCTGGCCGCCGCGGAGCTGGGCGGACTGCTGAGCGCGGCGGGTGACAAACCGGCCGCGGAAGGCGCCTACCACGTCGCGGTCGATTCCGGCCACGAGGACGCCGGGCCGCGCGCGGCCTACAACCTGGGCCTGCTGCTGGCCGAGCGCGGCGACACAGCGGCAGCCGAGGCGATGTACGAGCGCGCCGCCGAATCCGGCCATCCCGACGCGGCGCCGCGGGCCTGGATCAATCTCGGCTACTCGCGCGCCAAGCGCGGGGACTCGGATTCGGCGCGCACGGCCTACCAGCACGCGATCGACGCGGGCCCCGGCGACATCGCCCGGCTCGCCCTGTCCAACCTGGCCTACCTGCTGCGCTCCGAAGACGACCTGGACGGCGTGAAGGCCGCCTACCGCGCCGTCATCGACGGCTGGCCGGAGGATCAGTCGCTCATCGTCGCGGGCGATCTCGTCCAGCATCTGAGCGAGGCGGGCGATCTACCGGGGGCCAGGGAGGTGAGCCGGTCCTTGGCCGGTTCGGACGATCCCGCGGTGGCCGCGCGGGCCAGTTTGGATATCGGGGTGTTCAGCGAACAGCTCGGCGAGCCGGACGTGGCGCTGGCGGCCTTCCAGCGCGCACTCGATTCGACGGACGCGGAAGCTCGCGTCCGGGCGGCGGCCGCGCTAGCGCCGATCTACCACGAACGCGCGGCGACCGTACTGCGCGAGACGGACTGGGCCGGGCTGGCGCACGCCCACGGATCCGCGAGCGATGCGCCCGCCATGCTCGCCGACCTGATCAGCGCGGCTGCCGAGGACCAGGCGCGCGGCATCGTCTTCCTGTACTCCGCGGTGCTGCACCAGGGTTCGATCTACTCGGTCACCGCGCCCGCCGCCGAAGTCGTGCTCGGCGCTCTGCTGCACGAGCGCACCGACGTGATCTATGTCCGCGCCTGGCTGCGCGATCCGCAACCACTGCGCTTGGAGCTGCTCAACTGGTTGCACGAGGTGATCGCCACCGCGGCATGGCAATCCGCCGCCGAGGACGACGCCGAACTCGCCCCGGCCGACCGTACCGCCGCCGCGGCCTGCTTGGCGCTGCTGCCGCGCGTGCGGGCCGCCACGGCGGCCGCGCTGGCGATGGCCGAGGTCGAAGCGGTGGCCAATGCAGCGACCGAGGTGCTCGCGACGCTCAGCACGCTGCCTGCCGTCAGCGAGTGATCGCGCGCAGCACCGCCGTGACCGACTGCTCGGCGAGTTCATCGGTCAGCGGTAGGTGTCCGAACAACGCCCGGTAATAGATCGGCGCGGCGACCGCGTCCCGGAAAACACCGAGGGCCGCCCCCGTTCGATCGAACGAAGACGGCCCTCGGCGCGTTCTGCCTCAGCTCACTCGGCGGACTCCACCCGTCTGCGGATGCGCCGCGCCGCCGCGACCAAGTTGCGCAGCGACGGCTCGAGCTGCCAGTAGTGCCTGGTCTTCAGGCCGCCGTCCGGATTCGCCCACAACCGCTGCGGCGTCACCGCTTCGGCTGCCGCCGTGAGCAATTCGTCCAGCTCGTCGATGTCCGGGATACGCGCGGACCGGCTCTCGTACACGCCGGGGCCGACGCCGTGGCTGAGCCCGTGCCCGGAGGCGCAGTCCTCCTTCAACGCACGCAGCACCCATTCGATCGAGCGCGTCGCGACGATGGCGGTGACGTCGGCGTCGAGTTCTTCGATCGCCTCGACCACCTCGGCGCGGCCGGAATACCCGATGTGCGTGTGGATCTGCGTTTCCGCCCGCACCCCCGAGGTGGCCAGACGAAACGCGCCGATCGCCCAGCGCAGGTACTCGGCGCGCCCCTCCGGGCGCAACGGCAGCATCTCCCGGATCGCGGGCTCGTCGACCTGGATGATCGCGATGCCCGCCTTCTCCAGGTCCACCACTTCGTCGCGGATGGCCAGCGCCACCTGGTCGGCGGTCTCGTGCAGCGGCTGGTCCTGCCGGACGAACGAGCGGGCGATCATGGTGACCGGCCCGGTCACCATGCCCTTGACCGGCCGGTCGGTGAGCGACTGCGCGTAGGTGATCCACTCCACCGACATCGGCGCCGGGCGCGACACGTCGCCGTAGATGATCGGCGGCCGCACACAGCGTGATCCGTACACCTGCACCCAGCCGAAGCGGGTGGTCGCGAAACCGTCGAGCAGCTCGGCGAAGTACTGGATCATGTCGTTGCGCTCGTGCTCGCCGTGCACCAGCACGTCCAGGCCGATGTCCTCCTGCAACCGGATCGTCGCCTCGATCTCGGCTTCGATCCGCTTGCGGTACTCCTCGTAGGACAACCTGCCCTCGCCGAGCTCGTAGCGCGCCTGGCGAATCCGGACGGTCTGCGGAAAGGAGCCGAGCGTGGTCGCGGGCACCGGAGGCAGGTTCAACTTGCGCTGCTGGGCTTCCCGCCGCACCTCGTATGGCTCCCGCGAGCGCATGTCCGAGGTGACCGCGTAGACCCGCTGCCGCACCGCGTGCTTCTGCTTGAAGTGCACCTCGGTCGGCCGCTTGCGCCACTTGTCCGACGGGCCTTCGGTGAGCGCCTTCGCGAGCGAGACCACCTCGCCCACCTTCTGTTTCGCGAACGCGAGCCGATCGGCGACATGCCCCTCGATGTCGTATTCGACCAGCAGGTCGTATGGCACGTGCAGCAGCGTGGTCCCCGTCGAGACCACCAGGTCCGGGCACACCTGCGCCAGTTCGTTCAGGTATTCCAGCGTGACGTAGCGGTCGGCGCGCCACACGTTGCGGCCGCTGATCACGCCCGCGTACAAGCGCTTGCGGCGGATGCCGGGCACCTCGGCCAGATCCTCCGGGCGCATCCGGTGACTGGCGAGGTCGAGGCCGATCGCCTCGATGTTCGTGCTCGCGAGAATGGCCAGCGCCTCGCCGAAATCGCCGTACTGTCCGGTGACCAGGATGCGCGGACGCAGCGGGGCCTTGCCCAACCGGTGATAGGCCGACTCGAACGCGGCCAGTTCCGCGGGCGTGCGCTCGCTGGTGAACGCGGGCTCGTCCAGCTGCACGCAGGTGGCGCCGCGCTTGGCGAGGATCTCGAACAGTTCCTCGTAGACCGGTAGCAGCTTGTCCAGCAGGCTCAGCGTGTCGAACCCGCCCGACTCGCCGGGGATGTGCCCGGCCTTGGACAGCAGCAGCAGCGACACCGGGCCGAGGACCACCGGCCGCAGTTCGATGTCGACCGCCTTCGCGCGGTCGAATTCGTCGAGCAGCGCCTCGGGGTGCAGCGAGAACTCGGTGTCGGCGTCCATTTCCGGCTGGCGGTAGTGGTAGTTCGTACCGAGGAACCGGACCAGCTCGAGCGGCGGCAGGTCCGGACGGCCGCGCGCCATCAGAAAGTAGAAGTCCAGCGGATGCAGGCCCTCGCGATACGGCTCGAACCGCTTGGGCACCGCGCCGAACAACAGCGCGTTGTCGAGCACGTGGTCGTAGAACGAGAAGGTATTGCCCGGCACCTGGGTCAGTCCGGTGGCGGCCAGCTCGTTGAACTGGGTCTCCTGGATCTCACGGCCGACCGCGAGCAGCTTCTCGCGGTCGAGCGAACCGTGCCAGTAGGCCTCCAGCGCCCGCTTGAGTTCGCGGTGCGGCCCGATCCTGGGATAGCCGAGGATGCTCGACCCGTAGCCTTCGGTCACGTTCACCATGAGCGGGATACCTTCTTTCGATCACCTGCGCGGCCCTTGCCGGGATCGACGTATCGACCCGGCGCTGCGCTCCGGATACCCAGCCGAGCCCGTCACCATGGCCCGGCTGTTGTGCAGCTTATGCCGATTGCCGTCGACGGCCCGGCGACACCGTTCCGGTCGACTTCACGTCGGGGTCGTTACGCGCCCCGACTGGGGCCACCGCCGCGGCGCGCCTGCCGCCGATCGTTCGGTGCTCGCTCCCCCTGGGTGCGAGCCTTACGAGCACCGTTCGCGGCCCCTCTCGCGTCCGAGTGTCCGTTGTGCATGCACCGAAGGCGCGAGCAGCGGACGCTCGGACGCGAGACTTCCAGGGGCCGCGAACACGCAGCGCCGCGGGCGCTGCGAATCAAGCACGGTATTGGTAGAAGCCCGCGCCGGTCTTCTTGCCGAGCAGGCCCGCCTCGACCATGCGCATCAGCAGCGGCGGGGCCGAGTACAGCGGCTCCTTGAACTCGCCGTACATCGAGTCGGCGATGGACTTCACGGTGTCCAGGCCGACCAGGTCGGTCAGCGCCAGCGGGCCCATCGGGTGGGCGCAGCCGAGCACCATCGCCTTGTCGACGTCCTCCTTGGTGGCGAAGCCGGACTCGACCATCCGGATCGCCGACAGCAGGTACGGCACCAGCAGCGCGTTGACCACGAAACCGGAGCGGTCGGCCGAGCGCACGACCTGCTTGCCGAGCACGTCGCCCGCGAACGCCTCGGCCCGCGCGGAGACCGACTCACTGGTCTTGAGCGTGGTGACCAGCTCGACCAGCGGCAGCACCGGGACGGGGTTGAAGAAGTGCATGCCGACCACGCGCTCAGGGTTCGCCGTAGCGACCGCGATCTTCATGATCGGGATGGAGGAAGTGTTGGAGGCCAGTACGGCCGAAGGGTCGGTGACGACCTTGTCGAGCTCGGCGAAGATGCTCGTCTTCACCTTCTCGTCCTCGAGCACCGCCTCGACCGCCAGCTGACGGTCGGCGAAGTCGCCGAGGTCGGAGGTGAACCGCAGTCGCCAGGCGGCCTGCTCGCGTTCGCGCTCGGTGATCTTGCCGCTGCTCACGCCGCGATCGAGGGACCGCAGGATGCGCGCGCGGCCCGCCGCGGCCAGTTCCCGGGTCTGCTCGTACACCAGTACGTCGACGTGCGCCCTGGCACACACCTCCGCGATTCCGGCGCCCATCTGGCCGGCGCCGATGACACCGACGCGTTGGATCTTTTCGCTGCTCACGTCCCGCTCCTGCTGGGTTGTCTGGCTCTGGGGTGGCTGGTCTGCGAAGGTGTCGCTCCGGTGTGAGCGCGCCCTTCGATGGTCCAAGGTATAGGGATGCCCTCCCCGCCGGGGCTGTTCAGCGGGGAGGGCAGTACACCCCTACCGGAGTAGAGGATTGTCGGTTTTCACGTCGGGAACCTCACTTCCCTTGCGAGCACCAGTTGTGTTTTTCGAACGGCTCGCGCGTCGCTCCGAAAGCGGCATGCGACGCGCGGGCCATTCGACCAGCCGCGACCGAAGCGCGGCGGCACAGCTCAGTGGAACTGGCCCTCTTCGGTGGAGCCCTTGAGCGCCGCGGTGGAGGTGTTCGGGTCCACGGTGGTGGCGATGGTGTCGAAGTAGCCCGCGCCGACCTCACGCTGGTGCTTGATGGCCGTGAAGCCACGCTCGGCGGCGGCCTTGAACTCGCGCTCCTGCAGGTCGACGAAGGCGGTCATGCCCTCGCGGGCGTAGCCGTAGGCCAGGTCGAACATGCCGTAGTTGAGCGAGTGGAAGCCGGCCAGGGTGATGAACTGGAACTTGAAGCCCATCGCGCCGAGCTCACGCTGGAACTTCGCGATGGTCGCGTCGTCCAGGTGCGCCTTCCAGTTGAAGGACGGCGAGCAGTTGTAGGCCAGCAGCTGGTCCGGGAACTCGCCACGGACGGCCTCGGCGAACTTGCGCGCGACCTCGAGGTCCGGCACGCCGGTCTCCATCCAGATGAGGTCGGCGTAGGGGGCGTAGGCCTTGGCACGCGCGATGCAGGGCTCGATGCCGTTCTTCACACCGAAGAAGCCCTCGGCGGTGCGGGTGCCGTCCAGGAACTCACGGTCGCGCTCGTCCACGTCCGAGGTGATCAGGGTGGCGGCCTCGGCGTCGGTGCGGGCGATGATCACCGACGGCACGTCGGCGACGTCGGCGGCCAGACGCGCGGAGGTCAGGGTGCGGATGTGCTGCTGGGTGGGGATCAGCACCTTGCCGCCCAGGTGGCCGCACTTCTTCTCGGAGGCCAGCTGGTCCTCCCAGTGCACACCGGCGGCGCCGGCGGCGATCATGGCCTTCTGCAGCTCGTAGGCGTTCAGCGCGCCACCGAAGCCGGCCTCGGCGTCGGCGACGATCGGGGCCAGCCAGTTCTGGACCGAGGTGTCGCCCTCGACCTTGGCGATCTCGTCGGCGCGCAGCAGCGCGTTGTTGATGCGGCGGACCACGGACGGAACCGAGTTGGCCGGGTACAGCGACTGGTCGGGGTAGGTGTGGCCGGACAGGTTCGCGTCACCGGCGACCTGCCAACCCGACAGGTAGATGGCCTTCAGGCCGGCGCGGACCTGCTGGACCGCCTGGTTGCCGGTGAGAGCGCCGAGGGAGTTGATGTAGTCCTCGTTGTTCACGAGATCCCACAGGATCTCCGAGCCGCGGCGGGCGAGGGTGGCCTCCTCGACGACCGTGCCCTGGAGCTTCGACACCTGCTCCGCGGTGTAGTTACGGGTGACGCCCTTCCAGCGCGGGTTGGTGTCCCAATCCTTCTGGATTTCCGCGGTGGTCCTCGGGGTGCCGGTGGTCGACATCTGTGACTCCACTTCCTCGTTCGGTGCTGCCGCCCGGTCGAGCTACGAAACAGCTCGTACTGCTGGAGCGGCAATTTGCAGGCTTGCTAGGCCCTTGGGGTGTACTTCCACACGATGGCACATGAAGAAATAGGCGTCTACCTGTTGTTAGTGTGAATCTGAGCTAGGTTTTCAGCCCTCTTTGCTAAGTCTGCAAAATTTGCCCTCGAATTGCAGTGGTGCAATCTACCGGCCGGTAGCTCTGACGTGGGATTTTAGCGTAACGCTCGTACTGTTAGCGATCGGCGAGCGGCCCCCTCATCCCCGCTCCGCCATTCCCAACTGTGAGGACCTTCACACGACCACTGTGGCCCACGCCACCGCTCGATCTCGGGCTCGATTCCGCCCGGCCTCAGGCCGGACAGGGGAAGTTCCGAGCCCGGAAAGGGGTGGCTCCCTCCGTCTACCACCCTCCATTGCCCGCTACCGACAATCCCGTCAGTTGGATTCCTCGGACCACCCCCACGGCCGATGTCGTCACGCGGAGTCCGGCGTGATGCGCCCGGCCGCGACCAATGCCGCGAAGGCGGCGCGCTTGCGGGGGCAGTCGTGGTCGTGATGCAACTGCATCGCTCGGTGAGCGTCGCCGAGCGTGAACGATTTCCCCGGACGGTTGCACGTCCACTCCTCAGGCCAGGTCACCGGCCGCAACGAACAACTCGCCCACGCGGGCCTGCGCGGGGGGCCGGGGCGGCGCGGCCGGGCGATCGGCCAGACACACGCGACCCCGACCACGGCGAACGCGCCACCCGCGACCACGGCGAGAACGCTCTGCACTATGTGCCCGTCTCCGACTATTCCGGCTCACGAGTGGCACATGAGCGAGAGCCCTTCTCGCGTTTTGCCGCAGCCTTGTGCCACTCGTGGCGGAAGATGGCCGATCCGAAGGGGGCCGTCTCGAGCAGTCGGCCGTGTGGGGGAATGGCAGGATGGGCATGGGTATAGACGAAGCAGTTCGAGGCGGCCGGGCTGCTGGCCGCTGATATCGAGCAATCCCTGGGGTTCTCGACACAGATCAGCACCGAGTACACCGAGGACTGGCGGAGATTCGGCGAGCAGTCCGGTCGCCCGGTACCGAAAGCTTGGGTGAGCATTGGAGTGCCGGATGCCGGCACCTCCGCGGCGCTCGACCCCACCAAGTCGGGCAGCGGCACGGCCGAGGGCTTCGCGATGGAGTTGGTGCGAATCCTTCAGGACGACATTCAGATTCACACACGCGAGCCGTGGCCGAAGGACCCCGCTGCCAGCGGCCGGGCGCTGGAACCGACCGAGCGCGGTTGGCGAAGCCGAACGGATCCCGGGTATCTCGTGCCGTACGGCAGGCTGGGCCGCTGAGCGGGCATGCGCATGGGCATTGTCCCCAACCTGGGCGCAGGATCAGTCCGTCTGCGGCCATGATGTAGCGAGCCGGACTAGGCTCTATCCCGCCAATAACGTGTGGTTCGACAAGATTTCGCCGACCCGCGCGGCCCATCCGGCCGGATGCGTCAGATTCCCGTTGTGCCCGCCGGGAAATTCCACCACCGGCACGTCGCGCAGTGCCGCCAACTCGTGGGCGGCCTTGTAGTCGAAGACGTGCTGTGGGGTGGTGTGCCCGCAGGCCGGGACGATGCGCACCGGCGAGTGCCGCAAGGCCGCGACGTCGAGGTGGTCGGCGCGGATCGCGGCGAAGTCGTGCCCGAGGAAATATTCGAAATTCGCGGCGCGCTCGGGGCCGAGCGGGGGCGCGGTGACGCCGGGTTCGCGATCCTGGCTCTTCGGATCGATCCCCAGCGTCCGCACCATCGGAGCGAGTGCCGCATGCCAGCCGAGCTCGGCGAACACCTGCTCGCAGTGTTCGAGTTCGCCCATTTGGGCGGCGCGGTCGGCTGCGGCGAGCAGCCACGGCGTGACGGGCTCGTGCGCGACGAGAGTGTGCAGCCGGTCCGGGTGCTCGACCGCCAGATGCAATCCGATGGCCGCGCCCATGCTGCACCCGAGCATTGCCACGGGCTCGTCGGTCAATGTGGACAGCAGGCGATAGACGTCGTCGGCGTGCGTCGCGACCGAGGCGGGAGCGCCCGGATCGCGAAGGACGCTGCGGGACAGTCCGCGCCGGTCGTAAGTGACGACGGTGAAGCGCCGCTCCAGATGGCGGACCAGATCTTCGCTGCGCCGCGCGTCCCCCTCGCCGCTCTGCGAGATCAGAAGCATCGGGCCGCTGCCGCGGACTTCGTAGTACAGGTCGGCTCCGGGGACTTCGAGAGTGCCGGTGGCAATCGTGCTCATGCAGACCAGGCTAATCCATCAATTCAGATACATCAAGCTTGATACATCTGAACTGATGTAAAGTTGTCCGTCGTGGACGGAGTCGAACTGTTCCTGTTGGGCCGGGCGTTGATGAAGATCGGCGAGGAGGCGTTGCCGACAGCGGGACTCGGCGGCGGACACCGGCCGGTGCTCGTCGTGTCGAGCGACATCCTCGAGCACCCGGACAGCACCGTGGGCGAGATCGCCACCCGAACCGGATTGCCACAAAGCGCGGTATCCACCGCCGTCGCCAGACTCAAGGAGGCCGGTGCGGTCACCTCGACGGTCGACCCACGCGACCGCCGCCGCACCCTCGTCCGCGCGGCCGACCAAGCCTCACCCCGAGTAGCCGAAGTCCGAGCAACATCAGTGGACGACGCGGTGGCAGCGGCACTGGCCGACAACGACCCAGCCGCCCTACGCGAGGTGCTCGACGCGCTCACGACGCTGACCCGCCACCTCCGACCACGCGGACCCCGCCCCGACCTCTGACGCCCGCCACGAGCCGCCCCACGACCGCGAGCGGCACTTCAGCGAGAGGTCTGTTCGCGTTTCGCCACAGCCATGTGCCACTCGCCGACGCGTCGCACCTACGGCTCTGAAGGCCAACGCTGGGGTTGCGGTCCGGGCGAACTCAAAAGGATGCAACCGGTGGGTGCACCGTGCGCCAATGTCGCGCTATGTCGATGCGGCGGGTGATCCAGACCTGGTCGTAGGACTGGATGTGGTCGAGTAGGCGTTCCAAGGCGGCGGTGCGGGCGGGGCGGCCGATGAGGCGGCAGTGCAGGCCGATGGACAGCATTTTCGGATTGCCCTCCGCCCCTTCCCGGTAGAGGACGTCGAAGGCGTCGCGGACGTGTGCGAAGAATTGTTCGCCGGTGGGGAAACCCGCGGGCGAGGCGAATCGCATGTCGTTGGTGTCCAAGGTGTAGGGCACCACCAAGTGGTCGCGGTCGAGCACGCGCACCCAATAGGGCAGGTCGTCGGCGTAGGAATCGGCGTCGTAGGCGAAGCCGCCGTGCTCGACCACCAGCTCCCTCGTGTTCGGCGAATCGCGGCCGGTGTACCAGCCCAGCGGCGGGGAGCCGGTCAGTTCGGTGAGGACGCGCACCGCCTCGGCCATGTGCGCACGCTCGGTGTCGCGGTCGGTGAGCTGGTAGGACTTCCAGCGCAGACCGTGACAGGCGATCTCATGGCCCAGTTCGCCGAACGCGGCCACCGCCTCCGGGTTGCGTTGCAGAGCTCGGGCGACCGCGAAGATCGTCAGCGGCAACCCGCGCCGTTCGAAGACGCGCAGCACTCGCCACAACCCGGCGCGTGAACCGTACTCGTAGAGCGACTCCATGCTCATGTGGCGGTTCGGAAAGGCTTCGGCGGGAGTCATTTCCGACAGGAACGTCTCGGAGAACTCGTCACCGTCGAGGACGTTGTTCTCGCCGCCCTCTTCGTAGTTGAGCACGAACTGGACCGCGATCCGCGCCTGTCCCGGCCACTTCGGGTCCGGCGGACGCGGGCCGTAGCCGACGAAATCCCTCATCAGCGCGCCTCACGAAAACACGGCTCGGTACGCGCCGCCGATGCCCGCGCGTTCATACGCCGAGCTCGCCCTGCATGCGCAGCTCCACACCGTGCGAACGCCCACGCGTACATACGCCGAGCAGGCGCAGCCCACCAACACACTGCCGACGTCCGTCCGCTCATGCGCCGAGCTCTCCGTACAGGCGCAGCCGCGCCAGCCCGCCGTCCGGGTAGATGTCCAGACGCACCTCCTCCACCGACGCCGCCATCGGCGCGATCGGGAACCGGTGCCTGGTGTCGGGTTGGAGCGGGGTGCGCGGCAACAACTCCAGCTCGGTGCCGTCGTTGGTGCGACCGGTCAGCCGGGCGGCGCCCGGACTGTTGCCCAGGAAGTAGGACGTGTCCAGCTCGGCGAGCCGGATCAGTCCCGGCCCGGCCAGGCGGATGCGCACCCAGTCGTTGCCGTCATCCCTGCGGCGAGCGGTCTCCCAGCCCTCACCCATGGACCGGGCGCGGCCGGGATACAGCAACTGGTTCGGCGAGCTGTAGAAGCGATTGGAGCAGTCCAGCACCAGCGCGCCGTTCTCCAGCGCGGCCAGGTCCAGCGGACCGAGGCCGAGCAGGCGCGGGTCGGGCCGTCCTTCGCCGTGCACCCGCAGCCTGGCCACGCCGCCGTCGGGGTGCATGGTGAGTTTCACATGCGTCCAGCGCTTCTCGTTCTCGACGGCGAAAGAGTTGCGGCTGTCGCCCGCAACCGGCGAGCGATCGACCAGCATCACCCAATCGTCCCGCGCGGCGATGGTTTCCGCGGGCGGATAGTCCTCGACCTCCAACGCGGACACCGAGACGGCGGGCGGGTAATTGCCCTTGAACCACGCCGTGTCCACCACGATGCCGCGGATCACGCCAGGCACGCCGAGCCGCACGATCGCGGCGTCGTCGCCAGGTTGCCCGCGGTGTCGGCGGGTCTCCCAGCCGTCGTAGATCTGTCCTTTGTGCCCGAAGTCGGACGGCCGGTACCGGGCGGGCCCCGGGTTGATCAGATTCTCTTTCTCCGCGAAGAATTCGTCGTTCGCCCAGATCACCGAACCGCCCAGCGGCCGGACCGCCAGGTCCGGCAGCAGCGTGAATTCTTCGTCGTCGCCCCGGTCACGCATCGCGTCTCCTGTGTCGTGCGGGATCGTCCCGTTCGGATGGCCGATCACGGCGCCTCCGGTATCTGCGCGCGCGCCGCCAGGGCTCGCAGAACCGTCTCGGTGAGTTCCGGCGTCCCCGCGTCCGGGCGGGCGCCGCAAGCGATGCCACGCAGCACCGTGGCGGCCAGGGCTTCCGCGGTGGCGGGCTCGTCGACGATGTCGCCGCCGCGTCGAGCGAGGTAGTCCCGCAGGCGCGGCACCGCGACGTCGATCGCCCGGCGGAAGAAGTCGTAGGTGGCGAGCCAGCGGGTGACCAAGTGACCCGGATGCATGTCCCAGCCCTGGTAGTACCCGCGCCGCAACGCCCGGGCAACCAATCGGTGGTGGTTGCGCAGCGCGGCCTCCGGGTCGGCGTCGGGCACGATCTGGGTGGAACCATCGCATACCCACACCCCGGTCTGCGCGGCCGCGACTTGCATGACCGCCTTGGCGTAATCGGCGGCCGGGTGGTCGAGCGCCTGATCCGGTGCGGCGACGCCACAGGCGGCGGTGTAGTCGTATGTACCGAAATGCAATGCGCTGCATCGCCCCTCGGAGAGGGTGAGCATGGCGGCCACCGGCGCGGTGCCATCCGCGGCCAGGATCGCCTGCGGGCTCTCGATCTGTAGTTCGAAGCGCAGGCTGCCCTCGGCGATGCCGTACCCGCGTTCCAGCCCTACGCACAGCTGCACCAGGGCGGGAACCTGCTGCGCGGCACGGATCTTCGGCACCGTGAAGACGAACCCCTCGGGCACGCCGCCCGCGCCCTCCAACACGAGGTCGAGCGTGCGCAGCGCCCGGCGACGCTCGCCGCCGCCCAAACCCTTCATCCGGATGCCGCTGCTCGCCGGGCCTCCGGGGCGCCGTGCCCAGGCAGCCAGCACCGCGCCCGCCGCCGTGGCCGCGCGGTCCTCCTCGGCGTCGGCGCGCAGGCCGTAGCCGTCCTCGAAGTCGATGCGCAGATCCTGGACCGGATCGGCTTCCAGCCGTTTGCGCACGTCGGGAAGCGAATCGGTGCCGTCGAGAGTGGTCAGCAGATCGTGGTGGCGTTCGAGTAGTTCGACCGCGGTCGCGCCCCACTCCCCGGGAGTCTCCTCGGTGACCCGGTCGGCCGGGACGTACACGGTGTGGATCGGTTGCGAGCGACCGTTCGAGCCGGGGTATCGGCGGCGCAGCTCGGTATCGACCCCGTCGAGCATCGCCTCGATCCGGGCACGGACGTTCTCCGGCACCTTCGTCATCGTGTTCCCTTCTCCCGCAGAGCGGCCCAGACCCGGTCCGCGGTCATCGGCAGCCCGTACATCCGCACGCCGACCGCGTCGCGGACCGCGTTGGCCAGCGCGGGCGCGACCGGGTTGTACGGCGATTCGCTCATCGACTTGGCCCCCAGCGGACCGAGCGCGTCGGACGTCTCGGCGAAGTAGACCTCCGTGCGCGGCACGTCGGCGAATTGCGGTATGTGGTAGTGCCGCAGGGTCTGCGCACCCACCACACCGTGCGCGCTGCGCATGTCCTCGTACAGCGCCGTGCCGATGGCCTGAGCCGCGCCGCCCTCGATCTGCCCGCGGCACTGCACCGGGTTGAGCACCGTCCCCGCGTCGGCGGCCTGGATCGATTGGAGGATGCGCACCGCTCCGGTGTCCGGGTGCACGGCGACGCGGAAAGCGTGCACATTGAAGCTCACCGACCTGGGACTGCCGTCGTGCTCGGCGCGCGCGGTGAGGTCGCCACCGGTCAGCAGTTCGGCGGCGGTGAGCAGCCGGTCGCCGCAGTGCACGCCGCCGGAGTTCAGCGCGCAGTCCCGCTCCGCGACGCCGGTCAGTTCCGCCGCCCTCGCCAGCAGGCGCCCGCGCAACGCGCACGCCGCCGCGTACACGGCCTTGCCCGCGACCACGATGCCGGTGGAGCCGAACGCGCCGGTGTCGTGGTCCACCAGGTCGGTGTCGCCGTGCCGGACCACGATGCGGTCCACCTCGGTGTCCAGCGCGGTAGCGGCGAGCTGCGCCTGCACCGTCGTCGTTCCGTTGCCGAATTCCGCCGTGCCGACCCGGATCTCGTAGCGGCCGTCGGGCAGCAGCGCGGCCGTCGCGGTCGACCGGTGACCGCGCGGCGGGACGGTCGCGATCATCGCGGCGGCCATGCCTGTGCCCACCCGCCACTCCGGGCCGGGCGCGTGCACGTCGTTGCCGCGCAGCAGCGCTCGTTCGGCGAGGTCGAGGCACTGGTCCAGGCCGTAGCTGCCGAACATGAGGTCGCTCTCGTTCACCGCGGCGCCGACGAACCGGTCGCCCGGCACCACCGCGTTGCGGCGGCGCAGTTCGAACGGGTCCATGCCGAGCGCGTGCGCGAGCTCGTCGAGAGCCGACTCCACCGCGAAGATCACCTGCCCGAGGCCGTAGCCGCGGAACGCGCCGGAGGGAACGTTGTTGGTGTACACCGCCTGCGCGTCGACCCGCTTGTTGGCACAGCTGTACAGCTCCACCGACTCGCCGACGCCGTGATACATCACCCCGCCGCTGTGATTGCCGTACGCGCCGGTGTCGGCGAGCACGTCGACCGCCAACGCGGTCAGCACACCGCGCGCGTCGGCCCCCGCCGTCACCGCGACCCGCATGGGATGGCGGCAAGTCGCGGCGGTGAATTCGTCGGAGCGCGTGAACTCGTATTGCACCGGTCTGCCGGTGCGCAGCACGGCCAGCGCGATCAGGTCCTCGGCCAGCATCTCCTGTTTCGCGCCGAACCCGCCGCCGACCCTGGCCGCGAACACCCGCACCTGCGCGGACGACCGGCCGAACAGGCGGCACAGTTCGTCGCGGACCAGGAACGGGACCTGGGTGCTGCACCGGATGACCAGGCGTCCGGCGTCGTCCAGCCAGCCGACGCCGCCGTGTGTCTCCAAGTGCACATGCTGGCCCCGCGGCGAATCCCAGACGCCGCGTACGACGTGCGCCGCGGCCGCCAGACCCGCGGCGACGTCACCCACCTCGCCGTGCAGTTCGGCGACCAGGTTGCGGCCGGGATCGACGATCCGGGCCGACGGGGGCTTGTCGCCGTGCAGTTTCGGCGCGTCGGGGCGCAGCGCGTCCTGCGGTTCGAACACCGCGGGCAGGACCTCGTAGTCGACCTCCAGCAGACGGCATCCCTCGCGGGCGATCGCGACGCTGTCGGCCACCACCGCGGCCACCCGCTGCCCCACGAAGCGAACCGTGCGGTCGAGCACGTAGGTGTCATCGGGGTCGTCGGTACGCAGCTCGTGCCGCGCGGTGGAGAACGGCACGTCCGGCGCATCGGCATGGGTGAGCACCGCGTGCACGCCGGGTAGTGCCTCGGCGGCGGTGGTGCCGATCGAGCGGATTCGCGCATGCGGGTGCGGGCTTCGCAGCACCGCGATGTGCAGCGGCGCGGACGGTGGCGCGGTGTCGGCGTCGCCCGGTCGCGGCAAGTCGAAGGTGTACGGCTCGCGTCCGGAGACGATGCGGGGCCCGGCCGGGGCGCCCGCTCCTACGATCGCCGCGGCCGGATCCGGTGCGACGGCGGCAGGATCGTCCGGAGTGAGCTGCTCGCCCAGCGCGGCGCGGATGGCGCGGTAACCCGTGCAGCGGCAGAGGTTGCCCTTCATCAGCTCGGCGAGTTCGTCGCCCGACACGCCGACCTGCTCGTCGGCGGCACACCCGAGCCCCGCGGCCGTCACCACCATGCCCGCGGTGCAGAACCCGCATTGGAACGCGGCGTCGGCGACGAACCGGCGCTGCACCGGGTGCGGATGCTCGGGCGTTCCGAGTCCGGCGGCGGTGGTGACAGCGCGTCCGGCGGCGCGAAAGGCGGGAAAGACGCAGGAGTGCACTGTCATTCCGTCGACCAGCACCGAGCAGGCCCCGCAATCGCCCGTGTCACAGCCCTTCTTCACCGCCAGGTTGCCGCTGTCGCGCAGCGCCGTCCGCAGGCACTGCCCCGGCCGCGCCGCGATGTCGACGGTCCTGCCGTCCACTTCGAATCGCATCAGTTTCCCCGCAGTTCCGCGGCGACCTCGTCGGCGAGCACTCCCGAGACATGCCTGCGCCACTCCGGCGACCCGTGCGGATCGTCGAACCACAGCGCCGGATCGATCGTGTGCACGGCATCGCGCATCTCGCCCTCGGTGGGCGGTGCGGCGAAGTCCAGCACGACGGGCCTGATCGTGGCGGCCGTGATCGTGACCGCGCTACGGCCACCGCCTTCCCTCCGCCCCATCACGACGGCGCCGGAGCGGCCGAGCGGGGCGAGCGCGATCTTTCGAAAGCTGGTGCGGGCCAACAGACTCGAGCGCGGCAGACGAATCGAGCGCAGCACGTCGCCGGGGCGCAGCGCCGTACGACCCGGACCGAGGACGAACTCCCGCATCGGAATCTCCCGATCGGCACCGTCCGCGGCCCACACCAGCGCGGTTCCGTCGAGGGCCACCAGCGCGCCGAGCACCGCTCCCGCGGGCAACGCCAGGCAGACGTTGCCCCCGACGGTCGCGGTGCGCCAGATCTTGTGCGAGGCCAGCAGCGCCCGGCAGGACCGAGCGAACAGCGCGGTCCCCGGCCACGGGTCGCGCAACACCCCCGTCCCCAGCTCACGGCCCGGTGCGGCTCCGGCGAACTCGGCCAGGGTGCAAGTCGCGGCGATGTCCAGTCCGCCGTCCACGATCTCGAACGCGGGCCACCCCAGGCCGGTGATGTCGACCAGGCGCAGCAGCTGATCCTGCGGCTCGGAGAACAGGAAGGTTCCTCCGGCGAGCACCGCGGTGGACGCACCGAGCACGGCCAGGTCTTCGCGCTCGCGAGCGATCACCACCTCGCGAATCGTGTCCAGATCCACGTCTCACCTCGTTCCTGCCTCTCCGTCACCGTAGAGCCAGTCGGTTGCCGCCGTATTGCGCGCGACCCACGTCAGATTGCGCGGCCGTTACCTCGCCGCACGACGGCCCCCGCGACCGGGAAACCGTCCCGGCCGAGCGCTTACGCGGGCGTACCGTCCACGACACCACGGCTCGCGCCCGCCTACCGGCCGTTCGAGCCGACACTGCTTCAGTATTGCTCGTCCAGCCTGACCAGGCACGACACCCCGCCCAGATCAACGCGGCGATTCTCACTCGAGCGAAGGTGACGCGACACCACCGTCACCGCACCCGGCATTCCCGACCACCGCGCGGCTATGGCGAGAGTGCCGCACGGCCGCATCCGGTGTTCCGGTGCGCGATCGACTTCGAGCGCCTTGGCGACGGAGATCCGCACTCCGTGCACCCAAGGAGCCGACAGCATCCTCCCGGCCTCGCCGCACCGACCGCGCCGCCTGGTTCCCGGTGCTGCTCGCCTGCGCAGTCGAGCAGGTGGGCGACCTGTACCGGCCGGGCCACCTCCCCCCGCCTCGACCGGCACAGGCCGTACGGCGACAGACCCGCTGCCGGTAGGCCGATCCCGCACTCCGGCAGGGCCGCCGACGGCTGCTGCGCGCGAGTCGCTCACCCCGCTTTCGCGAGCAGTTTCGCCTGCGCCCGCGCCACCTCGGCGGCGACCACATCGGTGTCGACCGTCCGCACCTCGCCGTCGCGCACCACCTCGCGTCCGTTCACCAGCAGCGCCGCCAGCGGCGGAGGCGAGCCGAGCACCAGTGCGGTCACCGGATCCGCGATCCCGGCGTGCGCGGCAGTGTCCAGCCGCCACAGCGCCAGGTCCGCCAGTTTGCCGACCTCGATCGAACCGATGTCGGCGGCGCGGCCCAGCACCCGCGCGCCGCCCATGGTGGCCAGTTCCAGCGCGGTGCGCACGGTCATCGCGTGCGGGCCGCCCCGGTTTCGCGCCCACAGCAAGGCGTGGCGCGGCTCCTCGATCATCGAACCGGCCTCGTTGCTCGCCGCGCCGTCGACCCCGAGCCCCACCGCAACGCCCGCGCGGACCAGGTCGGCGACGCGGGCGATGCCCGCGCCGAGCCGCGCGTTCGACGTAGGGCAGTGCGCCACGCCGGTACCGGTCTCCGCGAGGGCGGCGAGCGCGTCGTCGTCCAGGTGGACGGCGTGCGCGTACCAGACGTCCGGACCGAACCAGTCCAGCCGCTGCAGGTACTGCGCGGGCGTACAGCCGAAAGTCGCCAGGCAATAGTCCTGCTCGTCGATGGTCTCGGCGAGGTGGGTGTGCAGCCGGACCCCGAGCTCGCGGGCCAGCGCCGCCGACTCGCGCAGCAGGTCGGGCGTGACCGAGAAGGGCGAACACGGCGCGAGCGCGATCCGCAGCATGGCGTCGGACGACGGGTCGTGCCACCGCGCGACGGCCTCCGCGCTCCCGGCGAGGATGTCGTCCAGGCGTTCCACCAGGTGATCGGGCGGCAGGCCGCCGGCGCTCGCGCCCAGATCCATCGAGCCGCGACAGGGATGGAACCGCAGGCCCACCTGCGCCGCCGCGGTGATCTCGGCGGCGAGCGGGTCACCGCCGTCGCGCGGGAACACGTAGTGGTGATCGGTGGTGGTGGTGCACCCGGTGCGCGCGAGAGTGGCGAGCGCACCGGTGGCGGCCACGCGCACCCCGTCCTCGTCGATGCCCGCCCAGACCGGGTAGAGCGTGGTGAGCCATTCGAACAGCGTGTGGTCGGTGGCCAGGCCGCGGGTGATCCATTGGTAGAGGTGCTGATGGGTGTTCACCAACCCGGGCGTCAGCAGGCAGCCGCGCCCGTCGACGCGCCGCGCGTCCGCGCCGAGGTCCGGCGGATCCCCCGCGCCGACCGCGTCGATCCGGTTGCCCCGCACGACGACGTACCCGCGGGCGTACTCGGTCCCCTGGGCGTCGACGGTCGCGACGGCGCAGTCCGCGATGACGGTCACCTGCTCCACGCGGGACCCGCTTCCGGCGCGTCGGCCCGCGCAACGGTGGCGTGGATCAGCCCGTAGGGGCGGTCGTCGGCGTGGTAGACCTCCCCGTGGTTCTCGATGCCGAAGCGGCCCAAGTCGTAGTCGAAGTGATGCTTGTTCGGCGCCGCGAGCCGGATCTCGGCCAGCACCGGGTACGCGGTCAGCGCGGCCTTGCCCATCTCGAACAGCGTCTGCTGCAACGCCTTCGAATGCAGCGTCGCGAAGGTCTCCACCAGCCGCGCCCGCACGCCGGTGTAGACCTCGTCCCAGTCGATGCCAGCGCTGCTCGCGAAACGCCATTCGGCGATCAGTGACGTGGCCAGCATCCGATCACGGGTCGGCGCGAGCACGGTGAACTCGTCGCTCAGGAAGTCGGCGAACTCCGAGCCGGTCGACTTGAGGATGGTCAGGTCCTTCACCCCGCCGACGACCCAGGCCCGCCGCTCGGTGCCCTTCCCCGCCACGGTGACCGCCGCGGTGCGCACTTCCGGTCCCTGCCGCACCCAGGTGTGATCATGTTCCACACCGCCGACCGTCACGCGCCGCCAGGCGTATTCGTCGACCTCGATACGCGCGCTGCGCACCGGTTCGATCTCGGCCACGAAATGATCGGCCAGCGCGAGCGCGTAGTCCTCGATGACCCGCAGCCCGGGCCGCTTCGCGAAGGCATAGGCCGTCTGCTTCTGCGAGTCGGTGGGCAAGACCTTCGCTTGGTCGCCCGCGACGTACGCGTCGGCGAAATCGCCGCGCAGCACCGTGGACACGTTCACGTCGCGGATCTCGTGCCGTGCGCTGTGCCGGTGGATCCGGACGATCCGGTTCTCCGCCTTGCCGTATCGGTGGTCGGTCAGCACGATGGGCCCGGTCAGTTCCATGCTCAGCTCCCTCGATAGGTCGAAAAGGCGAAGGGCGACAACAGCAGCGGGACGTGATAGCGCCGTTCCTCCGTCACGGCGAACGCGATGCTCACCTCGGGATAGAACGTCTCCACCCCCTGACCCGCGAAGTAGGCGCCGGTGTCGAACACCAGCCGATAGGTTCCGGTTTCGAGCGCTTCGCCCAACGCCCGGATTCGCCCGTCCGCGCCCGTTTCACCCGAATCGAGCTGCCGCTCCTGCTGGTACAACGTCACCGTGACGCCCGCGGCGGGCACGCCGCGCACTGCGTCCAGCACATGCGTGCTCAGCGTGCTCACGACCGCTCCGCCAGTAGCGCGCGCAGCCGGATCCGATTGATCTTGCCCAATTCTGTTCGCATGACCTGCCTTTCGGTCTCGGGATCATTGCCTAACCGGGCAGTGAGCAGCGCGAGCAGCTCCGCACCCGACTTTCCGCTCGCACACACCAGGTAGATGTGCCCGAACCGTTCCTCGTAGGCGCGGTTTCCCGCGGCGAGCGCCGCGCGTACCGCGTCGGCCGCACCCGTCACTCCGGCCTGCTCCCGTGCCGAAGCGGCGGAATACGGTCGCTCGCCGATCCTGGGGTGACCCGCCAGCGCCAGGTCGAACTCGGACTCCGGTAGCCGTGCCAACGCCTCGTCCGCCGCCTCGAGCAGCGCCTCGACGCTCCGGTAGGGACGGCCCGCGACCAGCGACCGCGCGAACTCCGGCGACCAGCAGCAGCCGAGCACCGCCCGGTAGGCCGCGTCGGCGGACAGCGCGTCGAACGCCGCGATACCGCGTCGCTGATCCGTCATCGGACCAGCATCGAATACGACCGGACGAGCCGCCACCGGAAGCGGAGGGATCGCCTTCGGCGTGTCGCTCCGGAACCGCGCCTGAGCACCGGTTTCCCATCATGCGGCGCAGACCGGCCGGTATTACCTTTGAGGCATGGCCGACCCTGATCGCCCCGCCGTCGCACCCTGCGCCGGCGTCGTGCTCGCCGCGGGCGCCGGAACCCGCTACGGAAAACCCAAAGTGCTCGCCGAGGACGGCGCCTGGCTGCGGGCCGCGGTCGCCGCGCTGCGCGGCGGAGGTTGCGACCCGGTCATCGTGGTCCTCGGCGCGACCGGCCCGACGCCGGGGATCGTCGATCTGCCGCCGGGTGTGCGGCACGTATGGGCGGCGGACTGGGCGACGGGGCTGAGCGCATCGCTGCGCGCGGGCCTGATCGCCGCGGCGAGCACCCCCGCGCGTTACGCCGTGATCATGCCGGTGGACACCCCCGATGTCGGCGCCGACGCGGTCGCCCGAGTGCTGGCCGCCGCGCTCGCGGCCCCCAGCGGTCTGGCGCGCGCTGTGTTCCACGACACACCCGGACACCCCGTTGTTATAGCCCACAAGCACTGGAATGCGGTTTGTGGATCGGCTGCAGGAGATTCCGGTGCCCGCACCTATTTGACCGGCAGAAACGATATGGTGTGCGTCACGTGCGACGATTTGGCGACGGGCGTCGATCGTGACTTCCCGGCCACGACCGCACGGTGATCGGAGCTAACTGATGCGGGACATCGTCGACGACCTGTTGCGGGTGTGGCACTCGGGCCGGACCGGCGGACTCGGCACCATCGTGCGCACCGTGGGCGCCGCGCCCTTACCGGTGGGCTCGGCGATGCTGGTCGACCCGGACGGGGGCGTCTACGGATCGGTCGCCGCGGGCGGGCTGGAGGACATCGCGTACGAGTCCGTGCTCCAGGCCGCGCGGACCGGCCGCCGCGCGATGCACCGTTTCGGCGTGGACGGGGGCGCGCACGGCGAGGGGATGATGGACGTCTTCACCGAACCGTTCTCTCGAAGACACTTCCCGGAGTTCCCGGATGTCGCCGCCGAGATCGCGGCGCACCGCAGGGTCACCGTCTTCACGGTGGTGTGGAACTCCGATGCCGACCTGATCGGCCAGCACCTGATCACCGACAAGCGGCACGCCACCGAATTGGTCGCGCTACCCGATTCCGATGTCTTCGTCGCCTCGTTCGCTCCGCCGCCGCGCCTGATCATCTTCGGCGCCAATTCCTTCGCCGCCGCACTCACCGTGCAGGCCAGGTTGCTCGGATACCGAGTGACCATCTGCGACTCCCGCCCCAATTTCGCTACGCCGGAATCGTTTCCCGGCGCCGAGGTCGTGGTCGACTGGCCGCACCGCTACCTCAACATCCTCTCCTCGGCCGGTGAAATCGACAGCAGCACGGCCATAGTCGTGCTGTCGCACGATCCCACATTCGAGATTCCGCTACTCACCGTGGCGCTGCGACTACCCGAGGTCGGCTATCTCGGCGCCATGGGGTCACGCCAGGTGCACATCCGGCGCATGGAGGACCTGCGCGCAGGCGGTTTCGGCGAGGAGACGCTGTCGCGGCTGCACTCGCCCGCGGGATTCGACATCGGCGCACGCACCGCGCCCGAGATGGCCGTCGCGATCGCGGCCGAACTGCTGGCCGCCCGCGCCGCGCAGCCGGTGCGAGCGGTCGATCCGTACAGTGGCGAAATCCCGATCACGCCGAAAACCGCCGTGGGTCTCTGATCATTTCAGGCCGGGGTGCTCGGCATACACCTCGCGCAATACGGACAGGTCGAACAGTTGCGCGGCCTTGATGTCTATTTTCGCGGCACGCAGCGCGGCGATGTTCTGCTCGATCAGGGCGTCGGTCATCGAGAGCAGTCCGCCCGTGGCGGTATCCGCCGAAACCACTAGATCGTTCTGCGCGACAGCCTCTTTCGTCTGCTCGGCGAGATCGAGCTTCTGATCCTTGCCGTACACCTCGACCGCGAGCCGGGCCGCTTCGGCCGGATCAGCCACCGCGTCCTTCCAGCCCTTGATCTCGGCGGCCAGGAACGCTTTCAGCTTGTCACGCTCTTTGTCGATGGTGGACTGCGCGACCGTGAGCGTCTCCGCGACCAGCGGCAGGTTGAAGTCGGCGAACAAGAAGTGGGTGTTCTGAAAGCCCTTTGCCGCCAGCGTGATCGGTTCGTTCGTCACGTAACTGACCCATCCGTCGACCTCTCCGTTGGCCAGCGGGGTCGGATCGAATTGCGCGGGCACGACAGTGACATCGCCCGGCTTCAACCCGTTGGCGGTGAGCAAGGCGTTGAAGATCAACTGGTTGGTGTCCTGCACACCGATCTTGCGTCCCTTCATGTCCTCGGGCGTCTTGATCGGTTTCGCCGCGGAGGACACGATCGCGAACGGGTTCTTCTGATACGTGGTGGCGACGATCTTGGCGGGCAGGCCCTCCAGGATCGCGGGTGCGGTGGTCTGCGGCGCGGACAGGCCCAGCCACACCTTCCCGGTGTCCAATCCGGCCTCCACCGACGTGCTGGCCGCGCCGCCCGCGATCAAGTCGACCGAGCCGAAACCCGCCTCCTTGAAATAGCCTTTCGAGTCGGCGAAGTATTCGCCCGCGAATTCGATGTTCTTCAGCCAGGAAAGCTGCACCGCGACGCCGCCGTATTTCGATCCGTCCGCGGTGGTGCCGCCCGGCGAATCACCGGAGCTTCCTCCGCAGGCGGCCAGTGCTCCGGCACCGCCGAGCGCGGCGCCGGCGAACGCGGAGTAACGGAGGAATGAGCGTCGGTTCAGGTGCCCGAACGTGGAGCGGTGCGCGGGTGTCATGGGCCGAATCTAAGTGCAGCGCGTTTCATTTTCTTTACTTTGGCGTTCCGAGCGAGAATTCGGTTCGGTCAGAGTCGTCCCGCTTCCGGTCCGAACCGGGCCAGCACCAGGTTCTCCACGACACCGACGATCGCGTAGAGCGCCACCGAGACCAGCGTGACGATGACGATCGATGCCCACAACTTGCTGTACTGGAACGTGGGGATCGCCCGGATCAAGCTGGCGCCCAGGCCGGTACCGCTGCCGAGCCACTCGCCGAGCAACGCGCCGATCAGCGCGCCCGGTACCGAGATCCGCGCGGCGGCGAACACCGAGGGCAGCGCCGCGGGCACGGCCACCATGCGCAACCCGGTCCAGCGCGATCCGCCGTACGCGGCCACCAGTTCCAGCGCCTGCCGCGGCGCGTTGCGCAATCCCGCCATGATCATGACCAGCGCGGGGAAGAACACCACGATCGCGGCGAGCACCGCGACCCCGGCCAGGCCGCGGCCGAACACCAGCACGATGATCGGCGTGAGCGCCACCAGCGGCACCGAGCGCAGCAGCATCGCCACCGGCAGGAAGGTCTGCTCGATCGCGGCGAACGACACGAACAGCGCGGCGACCACCAGCGCGGCGAGCATGCCCGCGCCGAACCCGATCGCCGCGTCACGCAGCGTTATCTGCAGATCGTCCAGGATCGCCTGCCGCGCGGTCGCGGCGTTGGGCGCCGTCACCAAGTAGGTCCAGATATCGCCGGGCGTCTTGCCGACCCGCGGGCCGACCTGCGGAAACGCTTTCAGGAAGACGTACCAGATCACCAGCATCAGCAGCAGCGATGTGCACAGCGGGAAAAGGAAGATCCCGATCCGTCGCAGCAGATTCATCGGGCCTCCCCCGTCACCTGGTGCAGCCCAACGCACGTGGCGATCTTCATCGCGCCTCCCGGACGGTCCAGGGCGCGGCCAGGCGGGCGGCCAGCGCCACCAGCGCGTAGCCGAGTCCGGCCAGCGCGGCGGCGGCCAGCGCCATGCCCCAGGTGCGTGGCACGTTGTAGGAGGTCTGGGCGGCGGTCAGCGCCACCCCGATGCCGCTGTCCACGCCACCGAGGTACTCGCCGATGATCGCGCCGAGCACGGCCGACGGCGCGGCGATCTTCAACGCCGCGAACGTGCTCGGCAGCGCTGAGATCGCCTGCACCCGGTACAACTGCTGCCGGCGTCCGCCGCCGTAGGCGCGCACCAGTTCCAGGCTGGTCCGGTCGGCCGAGCGCAACCCGGCGACGGTGCCGACCATAGTGGTGAAGAAGCAGTACATCGCGGCCAGGAAGACCGTCGGGGTGCGTCCGCCGAACACCACAAGGATGATCGGGCCCAGCGCGAGCAGCGGAGTGCAATAGCTCAGGATCGCCAACTGGGTCGCCAGCGACTCGATCGGCGGGACCAGCACGATCAGAACGGCCAGGGCGACGGCCAGGGCGTTGCCCCAGACGAATCCCTGTAGCGCGCCGAGCGCGGTGATCCGGAAATTAGGACCGTACAGGCCCCATCCGTCGGAGTACATGGTGTGCAGCACCTGCCAGGGACTCGGTATGGTGCCGCCCGCTACCTCGAACGCCGCGAGCGCCCACCACACCGCGACCAGCCCCAGCACGCCGAGCACGCCGCCGAAGCGCTTCACGCCGTATCCCCTGTCCTCCGGACGCATGGATGCCGCAGCAGCGGCCGAGTGCGCACGCTCGCCCGCTGCCAGCCCGGCTTACGGTGCCGCAGGCAGCGTTCCGGTTGGTGCTCGTTCATGCGACGCCTCCTTTTCCCGCGGTCCCGAACAGCAGCTCGGACAGATAGTCGTGCAGCTTGTGGAATTCCGGTGTCCGCATCATCTCGGGCAGCCGTGGACGCGGCAGATCGATCTCGACCAGTTCCAGCACCCGCCCCGGCCGCGGGCTCATCACGGCCACCACGTCGGACAGGAACACCGCCTCCGCGATGCCGTGGGTCACCATCAGCGTCGTCGCGGGCTTCTCGGTCCAGATCCGCAGCAACTCCAGATTGAGCCGCTGCCTGGTCATGTCGTCCAGCGCTCCGAACGGTTCGTCCAGCAGCAGCACGGTGGGCTTCACCACCAGTGCGCGCGCGATCGAGACGCGCTGGCGCATACCGCCGGACAGTTGCGCGGGCTTGGCCTTCTCGAAGCCGTCCAGCCCGACCAGGCGGATCAGGTCATCGATCTGCCCCGGCTCCGGCGTGATGCCCGCGACCTCGAGCGGCAGCGCGATATTCGACGCCACCGATCGCCACGGCAGCAGCGCCGAATCCTGGAAGGCGATGCCGAACGCGTGCTTGCCGCGCAGTTCGGCGGGGGTCGCGCCGTCGATCAGCGCCTTGCCCGCGGTCGGCGTCTCCAGGCCCGCGAGAATGCGCAGCACCGTCGACTTGCCGCAGCCGGACGGACCGAGCAGCGACAGGAACGCGCCCTGCTCGGTGTGCAGATCGACGCTCGCCAAAGCCTGCACGGTTTTCCGCCCGACCCGGAAGGTCTTGGTCAATCCGCTGAGATGAATTCCGGTCCCCCCGGCGGTATCGCTCTCCGTGCTCATGACGGCCACCATAGGAGCACCCCGTTGCACGGACATTGCGAATGGCGTCGCCAGATTGCGCAATCGTTACGGTCCGCACCGCGCATTTCCGATCGCGGCGATCCGAACGGATGAGATACGCCCCGCCGCGGGTTACACGACAGGTGAACCCGATCCTCACGCTGCTCGACGCCAAGCTGCACATCGCGGGCTCGGAGATCCTCTGGCGCGAGGTGGTCGGCAACGGCTTCGGCTTGGCTTCCGCGATCGGCGGCATGCGGCGGCGGGTCTGGGCCTGGCCCGTCGGCATCGCCGGGAACGCGCTGCTGTTCACCGTATTCGTCGGTGGGGTGTTCCACACTCCGCAGCAGCTGAACATGGCCGGACAGGCCGGACGCCAGCTGATGTTCATCGCGGTCAGCGTGTACGGCTGGTGGAGCTGGTACCGGCACGCGGCACGCGGGACCGCGCTCGAGCACCGTGGCGTCGACCCGCGCTGGGCGAGCACGCGCGAACGCGTCGTCCTGGTGGTGGCGATGCTCGCGGGCACGGCCGTTTTCGCCCAGCTCTTCGAATGGCTCGGTTCCTACGGCCCGTGGGCCGAGGCGTGGATCTTCACCGGCTCGGTGCTGGCCACCTACGGCATGGCCAGGGGGCTGGCCGAGTTCTGGTTGATCTGGATCGCGGTCGACCTGGTCGGCATTCCACTGCTGGTGCGTGCGGGCTACTACCCGTCGGCGACGCTGTATCTGGTCTACGCGGGATTCGTAGCCTGGGGATTCCTCGTTTGGGCGAGAGCCATGCGTCGACCCACCGGCGCCGATGCGCCGCTGAATCGGTTCAGCACCGCCGATCGGTAACCGGCCGACAGCCGGTCCATCTATCAGTAACTCAGTCGCTACCAGCCTGATCCAGCCTTCAAGTCATTCCCAGTGGTGAGAACATCTTCGGTGCCACATGTTTGCCACACTTGCGAAGAAGCCCAAAACCGCACAGAGCCCGAGTTGCTCGACATCCCGATGACCGCGCCGCACCACCGCTGGTAGGAACGACTTTCCGGCATGTGAGCGCCATGATCCGCGGGCCTGAGCACTTCGGCCCGCGGAGGAACAGCCAGCATGACATCGCCATACATCCGCGAGATCCGACTGATTGCCGATCATGTACTGGCGATTCCCGAATGCTTCACGCCACACTATGTCTCCTCGGCGTGCGCGACGGAGCTCAGTGCAGTATCCTGCGCGAATCCGCAGGCACGCGAATTCGTGGCATACCCGGACGGCGGGCCGTTCTCATCAATCGTGTTCCGCGGCCCGCGCACGGAGGCAGTCGGTTCACATGCCCTGGTGATCATGCACGTCGCGATGGACGTCCGCATCACCCGTGCCGATATGGCCGGGAGCTTCGAGCTCCCGATGGAAAACGCACGGGTCGACCCTAGGATTCCGCCCGAAGGAGCGGTTTCGTTCACCTCTGAGCATGGGGCGAGAAAGCTGAACATCAGATTCCATGCCCGCTCGCAACTCCTCAGAGACATATCCGTACACGAGAACCGTGGACGAGTTCGGAGCCTCGGCAGCGGTAGCCCGGAATGAGACGTCTCCGCGAACTATTCCTGAACCTGACGACCGGCCTACGCCGCGATCTATCGAGATACGCGAATGCCGCATCGCACAATGTCCATAGTCTCAGCGGAGAAGTCAACCTGACCGTCGCCAAGACAATGGATGCCGATCTCGCCGGACGGGATGCCATCCGAAGGGAAACCCTGGAAATCCCGGAATACCAGAAAAGCCTACAGCGGCTCGGCTATTCGACGTCCGTAGAGACCGGACTGGGCCGAGAAGTCGACGAAATCGCCGGGTTGTCCGAGGACCTCATTCGTCAGATCCAGGACGTACAGCAGTTCGGATGGACCATTCGCTACGGAAAGAGAGGGGACGGAACCTACGCCGACTACGACGACAAGGCTGTTGTTCTCGATCGCAAGATGGAAGGCAACGCCGGAGCCTCCACCGATGCGCTCGCACATGAGATCGACCATGCCCACCCCGGTAATCCGCACAACGACGCCCCCTCGCCGCCGATGGGCCGAACGCGGGAGCAATGGGTGGCCGATCATGTGGACCGGTCGCTGCGGAACGAGGGCCATGCCGTCATGTCACAGCTCAACATACGCCGTCAGATACTCGAAAATGGCGGGCCGGACATCAATCACACCGTCTCGGGGAAGTACCGCAGGATTTATGAGAGATATCGCGGTGGAGAGTTCTCCCACGACGAGGCGGTACAACGAATAGCTGATCACTATCGCTTCGAGACAGGAAGCCACAGCAAGATGTCGTACGGCCAGAACTTCCGTCAGTGGTACGAAGAGTATTGGGACAAATGGATCGCGCAGACGGCGTGAGCGCCTACACCACGTCGACCCGCACGCCCGCCGCCCGGATCGCCTGGACCGCGGCCGGATCCGCACCGGTATCGGTGACCAGCACCTGCACCTGCTCGATGCCGCAGATGCGGGCCAGTGCGGTGCGCTCGAGCTTGTCCGCGGTGGCCACCACCAGCACCCGGCCGGAACGCCGCACCATCTCGGTGGTCACCCCGGCCTCGTCGATGTGCCTGCACTGTGCGCCGCCCTCGACGGAGATCGCGTTCACGCCGAGCACGAGATCGTCGAGCCGCAGTTCGGCCAGGGCCCGTTCGGCCAGCGGCCCGTGCAGCTCGTAGGACTCGCGCCGGGCCACACCGCCGAGAACGATCGTGCGCACGTGTGGCCGCAGCACCATCTCCCCCGCGATGTTCAGCGCGTTGGTGACGAGAGTGAGCTGCTCGTCACCGGCCGATCCGAGATCCGTGCGCACGGCCAGCGCCCTGGCCACCGCCGTGGTGGTGGTGCCGCCGTTCATCCCGACCACCGCGCACGGATCGACCAGCGACGCGGCGTGTTCGGCGATGCGCTGCTTGGCCTCGCCCGCACTCTGCCGGTAACGCGCGGGCAGGTCGTAGGCCACCGAGGTCGCCACCACACCGCCGTGCGTCCTGGTGGCCAGTTGTTGTTCGGCGAGCGCGGTGAAATCGCGACGCACCGTAGCGGCGGACACACCGAGCCGCTCGGCGGCCTCCTCCACCGAAAGCCGCCCGGATTCGGCGAGCAATTCCAGCAACCGGTTCCACCGTTGCGGGCGATCCGTCGGCCCGGTCATCTCACACCGCCCCGCTCGCGCGGGCAACCTGCTGTTTCGGCGAACACGCGAACAATATGAACACACGCACCCACCGACCGCGGAAATCCGCACGGCCGACGCCGGCCCCGCTCAGAACACATCGGCCTCGACGGTGGGCCGGGCCGGAAGCGCCGCGGTAGCGGGAAGACGCCCGTCTTCCGCACCCGGATCGCGCGCCTGGGAAAGACCGGAATTCACGAAGTAGGCGATCTCTTCGCAGATCTCGTCCAGACTCACCGCCGAATCCGGCGCCGTACCCTGCACCAATTCCTGGGCGAGTGACGTGACCGCGCCGATCACGGCCAGCGCGAAGAGATCGAAACGCCGCGGACCGGTCTCGCCACGGCCGACAGCGCGTTCGGCCTCGCTGATCAGCAGCGCCGACAGCAGGCCACGCTGCTGCCTGCGCCACTCCTCCACCGCCGTGCTCACGCCGACCACCTCGACATAGCAAACCCGCGCGGACCGGGCGTCGGCGCACGTGACGCTCAGATACGCGCGAAAACTCGCTACCACGCGGGTGGGCAAGGGCTCGTTCTCGGTGGCCGCCAGCGCGGCCAGCGCGCATTCCAGCGCACGGGAGGTGATGCGATTCGCCAGGGCGATGAGCAGTGCTTCGCGGCTGCCCATGTCCTCGTAGAAGCTGCGCGTGGAGACGTTCGCCACGGCGCAGAGGCGCTCGATCGAGGTTGCCGCATATCCCTGGGTGCCGAATAGTTCGAGAGCGGCATCGATCAGGCGGGTCTGCCGCTGGGCAACCCGCTGTTCCTTGGACAGCCCGCCGTAGCTGCGACCGTCCTTGGGTCCGTGATCCCGCCGTGTCACCTTTCGATGCTACCGCGCGGTTACCTTCCATCAGCGCGCCGAACGGTGGCGGCGCGGCGATTCCGTCATCCCGGTGCGCCAGTTCTCGCAGGCTATTTCACGCTTCCCGCGGTCAACCCCGCCACCAGACGCTTCTCGATGAGAGCGAACAGCAGCACCACCGGGACGATGCCGACGGTGGAGATCGCGAACACGTATTGCCACGCGGTGTCGTACTGGCCGACGAACTTGGTCAGCGCCACCGACAGCGGTTGGTTCTCCGGCGTGGTGAGCACGACCAGGCTGGCGGCGAATTCGTTCCAGCACGCCACCACGACGAAGATCGTCGCCGTCACGATGCCGGGCCACACCAGCGGCAGGCTCACCCGGACCAGGATCTGCCCGCGCCCGAGCCCGTCGAGCATCGCGGCTTCCTCGATCTCCACCGGGATCGCGGCGAAGAAACTGTGCAGGATCCACACCGCGAACGACAGGTTGAACGCGGCGTTCACCAAGATCATCGCCAGCCAGGTGTCGTTGATGCCGAGCGCGAAGAACTCCCGGATCAACCCGGTGACCAGCACCGTCGGCTGCAACATCTGGGTCACCAGCACCACGCCGAGAAACACCAGGCGCCCCGGAAAACGGTGTCGCGCCGTGTAATACCCGGCCGGAATCGCCACGGCCAGCACCACAGCGGTGGCGCAGACCGCGATGATGATCGTGCTGGCCAGGTTGAACGGCAGCGGCGTCTCGGGGGTGTCCCACATCGTCGCGTAGTTGTCCGGATGCCAGGACCGCGGCAGATACGTCGGCGGGATGCGCAGGATCTCGGCTCTGCTCTTCAGCGAACCGAGCACCATGACGACGAACGGCAGCAGGAACACCGCGGCGAGCACCACGCCGACGGCGGTGAGCTCCCAGCGGCGTCGGGCGCGCCGCGCGGGCGCCGCCGGGGCGAGCGGCGTCGCCGTGGCCTGCTCGCGTACCTCCACCCGCGTCGTCATCGGTCGATCTCCGCGGTCGGACGGACCAGCTTCACGTAGATCGCGATGACGACGACGATCAGCGCGAAGTTCAGCACGCTCATCGCCGCGGCGGTGTCGACCTGCTGGTTCTGCCGGATCAGCTTGAAGGTCAGCGTCGTCGTGGTGTCCGCCGAGAAGCCGGCGATGCTGCCGGTGATCACTTGCAGGATCGGCAGCGAGTTGAACACGTTGATGATGTTGATGATGGTCGCCACCGCGATCGCCGGACGCAGCTGCGGCAGCGTGAGATGGCGGTAGCGCTGCCAGGCGCTCGCGCCGTCGACCCGCCCCGCCTCCTCGATCTCCGCCGGAATCGCTTGCAGTCCGGCCAGAATCGTGTAGGTGGTGAACGGCACCGAGACGAACACCGCGACGCCCATCGCCACGAGGAACGCTTGCGTCGGCTGCTTGGTGAACCCGTATCCGCGGTCGAGCAGGCCGATGTCCACCAGGAACCGATTGGCGATGCCCACGTCCGGATCGAGCATGTAGTAGAAGATCGTGGTCGTCATCACGACCGACGCCGCCCACGGCACCAGGATCGCCATCCGCACCGCGGCGCGGCCGGGGAACTCCTTGTTCAGGAATTGGGCCAGCGCCGCGGACAACGCCAGCGTGACCAGCACGACGCCGACCACCCAGACCACCGTGTGGACCAGCACCGAGCCGAGCTCCGAGATGTCGAACAGCGCCCGGTAATTGGCCAGTCCGGCGGCGCCGCGGTCCTGGCCGTAGGCGCTGAGGTCCCTGGTGCTGGTCCACAGCATGTAGCAGGCCGGGAAGGCGACAACGGCCGCGATCAGGACCAGTGACGGCCCGATCCACGGCAGTGCCGCCAGTACTCCTCTGCGCCGCACGCTATTTCGTGGCTTCCTGGATCCGTTGCAACACCTGAGCGGGGTCGGCGCCCTGCGCGATGGTGCCCATCTGCTGGCGGATCACCCCTTGCGCCACCGCCCATTTCGGGTTGTTGCTCGGATAGAACCTCGCGACCGGAAGCGTGGCGGCGAACGCCTTCGTCACCGGATCCTCGGCGAGGGCGGTGGCGGCGCTGTGGGTGATCGGGATGAAGCCCTCGTGCTTGACGAAGTCCGCGTATACCGCCGCCGAATAGAAGTAGTCGAGGAACTTCTTGATCGACTCGGCCTTCGCGCCGTCCTTCTTGAACGCCATCAGATGATCGGCCACCCCGAGCGTGACCGGGTTCCCGGTCTTGGTCGGCGAAGGCGCGGTCGCGTACCGCAGACCCGGATTCTTCGCGGCGATCTGACCGATGGTGGGCGGCAGGGCTTCGATCATGCCGATCTTGCCCTGGATGAAGGCGTTGATCACGTCTTTACGATCGGTCGCGCCCGGATTCGGCTGCGTCGCACCGGCGTCGATCAGCTCACGCATGGCCCGCACCCCTTCCAGGTTCGCCGGGGTGTCCACGGTGACCCGGTCGCCGTCGGCCCACGAGCCGCCCGCGCCGAAGGTCCAGAGGGAGGTTTCGCCTTGCGCCTCCTCGCTGCCCAGCGGGAGCCCGTACCCGGAGACGCCGCCGCCGAGCGCCTGGATCTTCTTCGCCGCGTCGGTCAGCTCGGCCCAGGTCTTCGGCGGCCGGACGATGCCCGCTTTCTCGAACAGTTCGGTGTTGTAGAACAGGGTTCGGGTGGAGGCGAACAGCGGCAGCGCGTATTGCGTGCCGTTCAGCGCTGCGTTCTGCGCGAAAGCGGGCTGGATGTCGGCCAGCACCGGCGCGGAGACGATGTCGGTCGCCGGGTAGAGCAGGCCGTCGCCCGCGAAGCTGGCGTAGGCGTCGATGTTGAGGATGTCCGGGGTGGTCGACTGCGACTGGAGTTTCGTGCGCACCACGTCGTTGATCGAGTTCCACGACTCCATCTGCAGATCGACGGTGATGCCCGGGTTCTGCTTCTGGAATTCGGCGATGATGCCGTTCCACAGCGCCTTGGTGCCCGTGGCGCCGTCGCTGTAGGCGGGAGCGAGGAAATTGATGGTGGTAGCCGAGTCCGCACCACTTTTCGAACCGAACCCACAGGACGACAGGGCCAGCGCGACGCCGGTGACCATCGCGACTCCGGCAAGCACGCGGTGGAATGGTCTTTTCACGAGCAGAACCTTTCAGATTTACCCACCCGGCGCCAGCGGAGCCGCCGATGATGGGAGGACACACCGTCGGTGCACCTCAATCTAGCCCGAATTGTGATCAGATGTGACCGTTTTGGATGGGAATTTGACATAAACGATCATCCGGAGTGAAGCTGGTGGCGTGCCTACGCCTGCCGACCCCACGCCGCAGCCGCATCTGGTCACCGAAGTGGCGACCCAGCCGGACGATTGGACGCATGCCGCCGCCGTCGCAGCGGAGCATCGCGCCGTGCTGCCGAAACCGGGCGAGCGGGTCGCGGTGATCGGTTGCGGCACGTCGTATTTCATGGCGCGCGCCATCGCGGCACTGCGCGAGGGCGCGGGTCATGGCCTTACCGACGCCTGGCCCGCCAGCGCGGTCCGTGCTCGCGAGTACGACCGCTACCTGGTGATCTGCCGCTCCGGCACCACCACCGAAGTGGTGCGCGCGATGCGGGACATCCCGGCGCACGTCCCGCGGACGGTGATCTGCTCCAGTCCCGGCACGCCCGTCCTCGAACTGGGCGACCCGATCCTCATCGACCAGGTCGATGAGCGGTCGGTGGTGCAGACCCGCTTCGCGACGACCACCCTCGCCATCCTGCGCAACCACCTCGGCGAAGACCTCACCTCGGTGATCGCCCGAGCGCGCGCGGTGCTCGCCGAGGATCCCGCCGAGTCGCTGGCCGCGGTGCGCCACGCCGAGCAGATCAGTTTCGTCGGTATGGGATTCGCGGCGGCCATCGCCGAGGAGGCGGCGCTCAAGCTGCGCGAATCCTGCCAGTCCTGGACGGAGGCGTATCCGGCGACGGAGTATCGCCACGGCCCGATCGCCATCTCGGCGCCCGGCCGGGCGGTCTGGGCGTTCGGCCCACTCGAGCCGGGCTTCGCCGACGACGTCGCCGCCACCGGCGCCCACCTGGAGCATCGCGACATCGACCCGATGGCGGACCTGGTCCGAGTGCATCGGCTCTGCCTCCTGCGTTCCGCCGACCTGGGATTGGACCCCGACCACCCGCGCGGCCTGAGTCGCTCGGTGGTTTTGAAGTCGTGACCGAGGGCCAGCGGTGAGCATTCGCCGTACCGCGCCGGGTACGGACGGCATCGCCGCGCCCGCAGCCACACCGTCGGCCTCGAGTCGACTCGAACTCGTGACATCACCACAGGCCGCATGCGCACCGTCGCGGGAGCCACCACGAACTACTGTGCCGAGGATGGGAACCGAGCAGCCGTGTGCGCCGTCGGGTGCGTCCGTGTCCGGATCGCGCGGCGCGGGGACGGACTGCGCATGCCCCGGCGACCGGCCTACCGCGCGGCGAGGTTCGGCCGGGCAGCCCACGGACATACTCGGCGCAGCGGCGCGGGCGCTGCCGGACGACGCGCTCGTGCTCGGCATGGATGTCGGCGGCACCACCATCAAAGGCGAGATCACCGACGCGGGGGGCACTGCGCTGGCCGTGGGCACCGTGGCTACACCGCATGGTCCGGCCGCGTTCGATGCCATGGGCGAGCTGGGCGATCGGTTGCTCGGGGGACTCCCGGAATCCGACCGCCGCCGGGTACGTCGCGCCGCCGTCGTGCTGCCCGGCATCGTCGACACCGCCCGGTCGGTCGCCGTGTTCAGCAGCAACGTCGGCTGGCGGGACGTGCACGTGGGCGACCGCTTCCCCGCGCGCTGGGGTGTACCGACGCTGATGGAACACGATGTCGCCGTGGCCGGTTGGGCGGAATGGCGGTACGGCGCGGGGCAGGGACACGAGAATGTGTGCGTCGTCATTCTCGGCACCGGGATCTCGGGCACGTTGTCGGTCGGCGGGAGGCTGGTGCGCAGCAGCTACGGCCAGGTCGGCGAGTACGGGCACGTGCCGGTGCGGCGCGCGGGCGGATTGCCCTGCCCCTGCGGCAATACCGGATGCGTCGAGACGGTCGCCTCGGGCGCGGCCATCGCGCGGGCCTACACCCGGCGCACCGGACGCGAGACCGGCGGCGCGGCGGAAGTTTTCGCACTCATGTCCACCGACCCCGACGCCGCCGCCGTCGTGGCGGACGCGGTCGACGCGCTCGCCGACGGTCTGGTCGGCATCGTCCACGCGGCCTGCCCCGAACTCGTCGTGCTCGGCGGCGGGCTCGCCGGAGCGGGCGCGGCGCTCACCGACCCGCTGCACCGCGCCCTGTCCGACCGGCTCCGCCTGGTCCCCGCTCCCCGAGTCGTCCTCGGCCGGTTCGGCGCACGCGCGGGGCTGGCAGGCGCCGCTCTCTTCGCCCGCCACGGAGCGTTGACATGACGCCACCCGCGCAGCCGGCGAACCGAGGCGCACCACAAGCTTCAGCCAGCACAGTGGACATCCCTATCCGTCAGCCGGTCCGCGCGAGCCGAGGGGCACTCGAATGACAGCACACACCCAGCTCATCCGGGGGCGCATCGTCTCGGCGAGCGTCACGGTGGACGACGGCGTAGTGATGGTGTCCGGGGATCGGATCGACGCGGTGCGGTCGTTCGCACAGTGGCGCGCGACGCATCGCGATTTACCTGAGCCGCCATTTTCGGGAACCGTGCTGCCGGGGCTTGTGGACATTCACAATCACGGCGGATTCGGGTACCGGTTCGATACCGTGCGCGGTGAGCAGGCCCGCGCGGCGGCGCAATCGCACCATGCGCGCGGCTCGACCACCGTGGTGGCGAGCGTGGTCACCGGCCCCGCCGCGGAAATGGTGGCTCAGACCGCCACCTTGCGCGAACTCGCCGACGAAGGCGTGCTCGGCGGTATCCACGTCGAGGGGCCGTTCCTGTCCGAGGCGCGCCGCGGTGCGCAGGACCCGCGATATCTGTGCGACCCCGATCCCGGGCTGACCGACCGGCTGCTGGAGGCGGGTGGCGCGCACCTGCGCGCGATGACGCTCGCGCCGGAACGTCCCGGCTACGCGGCCGTCGCGCGGCGGCTGACCGACAACGGCGTGGTGGTCGCGCTCGGCCACACCGACACCGACTACGCGTCGTTCCGGAATGCGCTGGCTCCCAGGGGATCGGGAAGCCTCGTGACGCACTTGGCGAACGGCATGCCACCGCTGCATCACCGGAACCCGGGCCCGGTCGCCGCGGCGCTGGCGGCCGCCGCGGGCGGGGCCGTGACCGTGGAGCTGATCGGCGACGGCGTGCACGTGGATCCGGGCTTCGCCGCGCTGGTGTTCGCGACGGCGCCGGGGCGAGTCGCGCTGGTCACCGATGCCATGCAGGCCGCGGGGCTCGGCGACGGCGAGTACCAGCTCGGTCCGCAGCCGGTGACGGTCCGTGCCGGCGTGGCGCGCATCGCCGACGGGTCGATCGCGGGCGGCGTCAGCACCCTGCTGGAATGCGTCGCGTGGGCCGTGCGCGACTCCGGCGTCCCGCTGCGCGCGGCGGTGCTGGCGGCCACCTCGGTTCCGGCCGCCGCGCTCGGGCTCGCCGACGTCGGTGACCTGCGGCCCGGCTATTTCGCCGACATATTGACAGTCCGTGACAATCTCCACTTGCGTGGGGTGCTCAGACGTGGACAGTGGTTGAAGTGATCCTCACCGTGACAATGAATCCCGCGTACGACATGACCTATCGCGTCGAACGCTTCGAACGCGGGCAGGCCCACCGGGTCCGGTCGGTGGAGCAGCGCATCGGCGGCAAGGGCATCAACGTGACCCGGGTGCTGAATCAGCTCGGCAAGTACGCCAGGGCCACCGGATTCTCCGACCACGCCTTCGCGGCCGCCGCCGAACTGGAGATGCCGGTCGACTTCGTGCACGCGCTGCCCTGGGTGCGCCGCACAGTGGTGATCAGCGAATCCGAGGACGGCACGGCCACCGCGCTCTGGGAGCCGGGTGCGCGCGTCTCCAATCCGCATGCCGCCGAACAGTTGTCGGTCCGGGTGGCGGGACTGCTTCCGGAAATCGCCGGATTGGTGATCTCCGGGTCGCTGCCCGGCGGCATCGAACCCTCCCTGCCCGCCGAGATCGCCCGCACCGCCATCGCGGCCGACGTGCCCACCATCTGCGACGTCGACGGCGAAGCGCTGCGCTTGGCCGCCCAGGTGCCCGGCATCGTGCTCACTCCGGACGAGACCGAATTACAGCGCCTCATCGGCACCCGGCCGACGACCGCCGACGACATCGTCATCGCCGCGAAGCCGCTGATCGACAACGGAGTGCGCGCCCTGATCGCGACCCGCGGTCCCGAGGGGATCGTCGCGGTGACCGCCGACGGCGCGTGGACCGGGGCGCTCGCCGAACCGCTCGCCGGAAACCCCACCGGCGCGGGCGATGCCGCGGTGGCGGCGGTGATCGCCGCCCTTTCCACCGAATCGCGCCCGGACTGGGCCGCCCTGCTCGCCGACGTGGTCGCGACCTCCGCGGCCGCCGTGGTGGTTCCGGTGGCCGGTGAGATCGACCGCTCCCTGCGCACCCGCCTCACCCCGACCGTCCAGGTTCGGGAACTGGACATCTCCACACCGCAGAAGACTTCTCCATGACCGCGGAACCGGTTCGCCGCTGCCCGCGAACGTGCGGAATGCTCCCGCGATGCGGGCGAGCCGGGCGATCCCGCGACCCTGGTCGCTTACGCGGCTCGCATGGCGAACCACATGCCGCGTTCACCCGCCGACGACCTCGGCACGCGACGAGCCGGTCACGGACGCACAAGCCGGTCCACAACGCATCCGGTCGCGCCTCCGCCGCGAATCCTGTACACCGCTCGCCCTTCCGAAAGCACGCAACCATGCCGCTGACCTCGATACCGGATCTGATCGCCGCGGCCCGCCCCGGCGGACTCGGTGCCTTCAACGTGATAACCCTCGAGCATGCCGAGGCGATCGCGGCCGCCGCGGAATCGGCGAAAAAGCCGGTGGTGCTGCAACTATCGGAGAACACCGCGCGCCATCACCGCGGCATCGCCCCGCTGGCACTGGCCTGCCTGCGCATCGCCGCCGACAGCGAGGCCGCGATCGCGGTGCATCTCGACCACGCCTCCAGCACCGAATTGATCCATGCCGCCCTCGATCTCGGCATCCGCTCGGTGATGTACGACGGCTCGGCTCTCGACTACGCCGACAACCGCGCCGCCACCGCCGCGATCACCGCTTGGTGCCATGAGCGCGGCGTGCACATCGAAGCCGAGCTCGGCGAGGTGGGCGGCAAGGACGGCGCCCACGCGCCCGGCGCACGCACCGATCCCGACGAGGCGGTCGAATTCGTGAGCGCTACCGGCGTCGACGCACTCGCGGTCGCCGTCGGCTCCTCGCACGCCATGCACACCCGCACCGCCGAACTCGACAACGACCTCATCGCCCACTTGGCCGCGAAGCTCCCGGTTCCCCTGGTGCTGCACGGCTCATCCGGCGTCCCTGATCACGGCCTGCGCGCCGCCGTCGAACACGGCATGACGAAGATCAACATCGCCACCCGCCTCAACATCCGGATGACCGCCGCCATCCGCGCCCGCCTAGCCGCAACCCCCGACCTCTCCGACCCACGCGAATACCTCACCCCCGCCCGCACCGCCATCCAGTCCGAAGTCGAACACTTCCTCCACCTCCTCGCCGGTTGATCGCCACGAGTGGCACACCATCGAGAGGCCTTCTCGCGTTTTGCCGCAGCCATGTGCCACTCGTGGACATGAGCGGCCGGCGACGCATGCGAGGGGGCTGCGCCGCCGGCCGGTTCCAGTGGTGGGCAGGGCAGTTGCCCACCGGTGAAGCTGTCGATGGATCGCTTCGCATCGACGGGAACACTCTTCCGGATGGAGCTGTGTTATGGGTGTCGTGAAGCTGAGAGTCTGCTGGGAGACGTGTCAGGTGAGGTCGGCGGTGCGGATCGCGGAGGTGAACCTCGCCCACTGGGTCGGCGTGAACGCCAACGTGGGCGATGCGTCCGGCGCTCCTCGGAACTTACTGTCCCGAACCAGCACCAAGGCGCCGTCGAAACACACTTCGACACAGGCGGTGCTGTCGTTCGAATGTGATGACTTGAACCAGCAGCCCGCGCTCCCCATACCGATCACGCTACAACGCGGCGAGTCTGCGTTCGATCAACGTTATGGACTCGTTCTGCGAGAGCGCGTGCTCGGCGAGAGTGGTAGCGAACATGGTCGCGAGGTGGCGCACCGGTTCGCTCTCCTCGATCACCCCGAGATGGATCAGCGTTTCGGTCCACGCCACGTCGGGTAGGAGTGCGTTCTCGAACCCGAGGAGGTGGAACGACGCACCGCTGAGCAGCACACCGCCCGGCGCGTCGAAGGGTATGACCCGAATGTCGATCGTGTCCGCATGCGTCTCGGTAACCGATAGCAAGTGGCGCAACTGGCCTTCCAAGACAGTCTCGCCTCCGGTGCGCTGAGTCAGCGCGGCCTCGTTGACGATCGCGGTGACCTGCAGCGGCTCCGATTCGGTAAGTCGTTTCTGGCGCCGCAGGCGGACCTCTACCCAGCGATCGATTTCCACTTGCCGAATCCGCGCGCGGTCGTTGGCGATCACCGCCCGCGCGTAGTCCTCGGTTTGCAGCAGACCTGGGATCAAGATGCTCGTGTAAGTCCGAATGCTCTGCGCCCCGTGCTCCAACCCATAGAGGCGGATCACCTCGTCCGACAACAACTCCGCGTACTCCGACCACCAGCCGCGTCGCTTCGCGATGTCGCGGAGCCGCAACATCTCCTCACGTTCGTCCTGGTCGAATTCGAGCAAGCTCATCAACTTTCGCAGCTTGTCCTCGGCCAGGACGCGTTCTTTCTCCACCTTCGACCAATACGACAACGTGAACCCGAGTTCCTTGGCGATGACGGACGCGGAGACGTCGAACTCGGTGCGGCGGCGCTTGATCCGGAGCATGAGCTCCCAGCGCGCCACCGTGGGCGAGAGTGGTGCCATCGTCCGATGCGTCCTTCCGGCTCCGGCTGTTCGTGCAGATGACCGTACCCGGATCCACAGGTGGTCGAGTTTGTCAAATGGACTGGTCAACTTGACCTCTCGCCACCGCGGCGCCTACGCTTGTTGTGTTGCGCATCACAGCGGGGGCTTTCGACAGCACCCGCTTCGGCGGGGAGGGGTTCTGATGTCCGTGCATGTCGTCGACCGCACGTGGATCGTGAGTGATCGGACGCCGCATCAGGCGCGGCGGGTCAGCGACGACGCGTGGGTGGTGTCCTATCTGCGTGGCCGGATGGTGAACACCGAGCAGGCGACGGCGGCTATCCAAGCGGCGGAGATGGTTTCGCTGACGGAGGAGCTGGTACGCCCCGTCGGGCTCACCGCGCTGGAAGCGGTCGGCCTCGTCGTCCTCGAATCGCCATGGGACACCGCGCCGTTGCGCACTCGGTTCCGATTGCCGCGTCCGGGCGGGCGGCATCGTCGATGATCCTTCACGTGACGCCCGGCGCGAAAATTCGATCCAGGGGGTTGACGCAGTGGAACCGCTGCCCACCAAAGAGCTCGTCCTGAAGGCTTGCCGCAAAGCGCCGCATCGCGCCCACCCAGTCCTGGAGTCGGCCCACCTACTCGCGGGATTACACCAGCGCCGCCTGCGCTGCGCACCGGGCGGGACGAACGATATCGACCGGCACCGCGCCCGCCTCGTGCTCGTCATCGACCGCTGGGTCGCCACCGAGACGTCACCGCCGCATGGCGGCGCACACATGCACACCGAAACCGTGGGCATGGTGGTCGATCGGCTCGCGCAGTTCTCCGCCAGCGCGTACGACGTCCTCTCCGGCGCGCCGGAATGGGCCGTGCACAACGCCTGGGAGCGCCTCGCCGAACTGGCGCTGGGCTATGAAGATCTCGCCTACGAGGTCGCGGCGGGCGTGCGCCGCCTCCCTTATCTCAGCGGCCCGCGCGAACACCCGTGATCAGTCCTCGCCCGGCCACGCATTGGCCTCGACCCGTGCGCGCACCCGCGCCACGTCGGCTTCGGACGGCATGTCGTTGGTGATCTTGGTGATCATCACCTGGATGTCGGTCTGGTCGATGTCCGCGCCGCCGGAGCCGGCCAGCTCGGCGGCGATCCGGGCCACCTCCGCGTCGGACAGACGGCGGCGCAGCAGGGCGAGCAGCGGGATGTAGTCGGCTTCCGGGACCCCGTCCGGGTATCCCGCCCGCAGCCAGCTGATGATCGCGTGCAGGAAGGGAGGCATCGGCGGCGGCTCGGGTCAGTCGGAATCGGCGGGCGGATCGGCCAGCGGCCAGCCGCCGGCGGCCAGATGGGACGCGACGCGAGCCACGTCATGCTCGTCCGGCTGCTCCTTGGCGAGCCGCGCGATGGCCTCCTCGATCTCGGTGTGCGTGATCTCGCTGCCCGAGTTCGAAGCGACCAGTTCCTCGGCGATCGCGACCACCTCGTAGTCGGTGAGGTGCCGGTGCAGCACGGCGAACAAGGCCACGTAGTCCGACTGCGGCACGCCCTGCGGGTAGCCCGCGCGCAGCCAGCCCACGACTTTGCCGAGCAGTTTCGGCCGAACCGGGACTGGTTTCACTGGATCGGTCACGCTGGCACTCCTTACGCCTGCCCGAACAGATGGATGCCGAATTTGGCCGCCAGGAACGCCTTCGCCGTGTACAGGATGCCGGTGACGATCGCCACGACGACCAGCACGAAGCACGCAAGCGCGACCGCGAGGGCCGGATAGTTACGCCGCACCGTGCCCGCGTCGGTGGTCGCGGTCATCGACCAGAACCGCACCCCGATCGCGAAGATCATCGGCAGCCCGGCGCCAAGCACCAGCCCGGCCACGATGACTTTCCACAGGGCGTTCAGATTGGTGACGAGAGTGTGCACGCCTGGTCCTCCTACACCTGGGCGGAGCGGTTCGAGTCCGCCGACGTGGTCCGGCCGCCCGCGGGCGGCACGGTCCGATCGCTTGTGGGCGGTGCGGCCTGATCGTCCGTGACCGGCGTGACCGCGGACGGGTCGGCCCCCTCGCCCGGCCACTCGTTGACGTTGCCGGTGTGCACCGGATCGCGCCGCGACCACAGGTACATCAGCGTCGACAACCCGACCAGCAGGGCGAAGACGACCAGCACCCCGGCCAGTCCGCCGATGACGTGGGCGATGCCCCAGCAGATCGCCCCGGCTACCGCCGCCAGCGGCAACGTGAGCAGCCATGCGACCACCATGCGCCCCATCACGGCCCAGCGCACCTCGGCGCCCTTGCCCAGGCCGGTGCCGAGGATGGAGCCGGTCGCGGTCTGCGTGGTGGACAGCGGCAACCCGAAGTGGGCCGAGGTCAGGATGATCGCGGCCGAGGCGGATTCCGCCGCGAGGCCCTGCGGCGAGTCGATCTCGACCAAGCCCTTGCCCAGCGTCCGGATGATCCGCCAGCCGCCGAGGTAGGTGCCCGCCGCGATGGCGAGGGCGCACGCGGCCATCACCCACAACGGCAGGTCGTCGTCCTTGGTGAGCGTCCCGTGCGCCACGAGCGCGAGGAAGATCACGCCCATCGTCTTCTGCGCGTCGTTCGTGCCGTGCGCCAGCGAGACCAGCGAGGCGGAGCCGATCTGGCCCCAGCGGAATCCCTCGGTGACCTTGTCCTCCTCGGCGTCACGCGTGATCCGGTACACCAGCCACGTGCCGATCGCCGAGATCAGCGCGGCGACGATGGGCGCGAGCACCGCGGGCAGGATGATCTTGGTGACCACGCCGTCCGACCCCGACGCCCAGATCACCCCGCTCCAGCCGAGCGCGGCCAGCGTCGCCCCGATCAGACCGCCGAACAGCGCGTGCGACGAACTCGACGGCAGGCCGAACAGCCAGGTGAGCAGATTCCACAGGATTCCGCCGACGAGGCCTGCGAACACGATGACGATCAGGTCCTGGCCTCCGACGGCGTCGAGTCGCACGATGCCCTTCGCCACGGTGGCGGCGACGGCCACCGACAGGAACGCGCCGACCAGGTTCAGCGCCGCCGAGAGCGCGACCGCCACCCGCGGCCGGAGCGCGCCGGTGGCGATCGAGGTCGCCATCGCGTTGGCGGTGTCGTGGAAGCCGTTGGTGAAATCGAATGCGAGCGCCGTGCCGATGACGATCAGGAGAACCAGTAATTCGACGGTCACGCCTCCAGTGTGCTGCACTCCCGGACGGCACAGTCATGCCGGTTACCGGAACTTCGTCCGGCCTGCGTGCACTAGTCTGATCCGTCCTGGTCAGCCGGCCCGGGTGCAGTGGGGGGCGAGGGGCCGACCGGCGAACCGGTCATCGATCCACGAGTTGGCGCCGGGGATGCCGCTGAGTCCGACGAGGAAGTGCTCGCCGAAATGGACCTGGAAATCCACCTGCGTTCCGGCGCCACACCAGTCCGCGTAGAGCTTCTCCGCGCCCGCCAGCGGCACCCACGGATCGTGCGTGGCGTGATACAGGAACACCGGCACCGTCGGCGCGCTCGCACCCAGCCGATTGGCGGCCAGGATCTCCCTGACCATCGGCAGCTCGGTGGGCGCGGCGGCATGGGTGAGCGCCTGCACCGGAATCGGCACCACGGCACCGCCGAACTCCTCCGCGGTCATGCACAGGTCCTTGCCGACCTGAGCCAGCCGCCAGCCGTCGTCGTTCATCAGGCCGAGCAGCTCGGGGTACTCCCGCGCCAGTCCGAGGGTGGCGGCCAGGAAGACTCCGGACGCGGCGTTGCGTCCGTTCATGGTGGACAGCAGCATGTCGAAGTCGGCGGGGACACCGCCGAACGCCGCACCCACCAGATTCAGCTCGGGCGCGTATCGCGGGGCCAGTTGCGCGGCCCATCCGCTCGCGATGGCGCCGCCGGAATATCCGGTGACCACCGTCGGCGCTTCCGGTCGCAGCCCGAACTCCGGCGTATTCACCACCGCCCGGATCGAGTCGAGCACGGCGTGCCCGGCCATCAGTCCCGCCGCGTACGCCTGCCGCGGGCCCTGATGGTCGGGCACGAGCACGGCGTAGCCCTTGGACAGCGGAATCTGGGCGGCCCAGAACTCGGCTGTCGGCTCGTTCCTGAGTTTGTAGGACGGTGCGCACCGATGCCCGAGCGAGTCGATCGCGGCATTGAACGACAGCACCGGACGCGGCCCCGATCCGGTCCACGGGGCCTGCGGCACGAGCAATGTCGCGACCACGGGCACCGGCTGGTCCTTCGAATCGGTGGACCGGACCAACAGTTCGGTCGACCGCAACGGGAACGCGGTCAGGCCCGTTCCGCCCGCACGGGACGCGAGAATCGCTCCCGGAGGGAGGCTCTCGAAGCCCGGCGGCGGCGTGTAGAAGGGATCGTCCAGCGGCGTGGGCAGGATTCCCGGATACTCGCGCGACGGCGTGAGGAACTGCTCGATCGGATTCGCCCGCACGGGCGTACCGACCGCACTCACCGCCAAGGCGCCCAGCAGTGCCGCCAACAGCAGGACATACCGTCCGCACAGCGATTTCCGCATCATCCCACCCGCCCGCCGATTCCTTGTCCGGAAGCACGAACCGGCCGGACCACTGCGTCGTGGGGGCCATCCGGAACCTTGCGCTGCCCATACTTACAGTGGCTCGACGCGCTCGGCACGCCCGACACGCGCCCGGCGCGGGAGCGACCGCGCTTCACATCACGGCAGTAGCGCCCGAATGGTATCGATGGTGTCCGCGTCGGCGGGTTCTTTGTCGGGGCGATACCGAACCACACGAGCGAAACGCAGAGCGACACCACCGGGATAGCGGGGACTGACCTGCACGCCGTCCAGCGCGATCTCGACAGGTTTCGGCCACAGATACACGGTGTGCTGATCACGCGAGCGCTCGTGGCGGGGGAATTCGTCGGTCTGCCACCGCAACAGCGCGTCGGTGAGTCCTTTGAACGTCTTGCCCACCATGACCGGCTCGCCGCCCTCCGGGTCGCGCGCGCCGAGATGCAGGTTCGACAGATAGCCCGTGCGGCGGCCGTAGCCCCATTCCGCGCCGAGCACGACCAGGTCGAGGGTGTGCGTCGGCTTGATCTTCTGCCAGGCACGGCCCCGCCTGCCCGCCGCGTACGGCGCGGTCAACGACTTGACCATGACGCCCTCGTGCCCCGCGGCCAGCGCGGCGTCGAAGTATTCCGCGGCCGCATCGGCATCCGGCCGCAGCAGCGCGGGAATGGTGTGCTCGGCGGCCACCTTCGTCAGCGCGGCGCGCCGCTCGGACAGCGGAGCGTCGAGCAGGTCCTGCCCGTCCAGGTGCAGACAGTCGAAGAAGTACGGATGCAGCAGCAGCTCCCTGGTGGAGCTCACCTCGGCGAACCGGCTCATGGTCTCCTGGAACGGACGGGGCCGTCCGGCGTCGGTGAGCGCCAGTGTCTCCCCGTCCAGCACGACGCTCGTGCAGTCCAGGCCCGCGACCAGCTCGACGAGTTCCGGAACGCCCGCGGTGATCTCGCGCAGCGTCCTGGTGAAGATCCGGACCCGGTCGCCGTCCCGGTGCACCTGAATGCGCGCGCCGTCCAGTTTGTGCTCGACGCTCACCTCGCCCTGGAACTCGAGCAGCGCCTCGTCCAGCGTCGCACCGGGCGAGGCGAGCATGGGCTGGATCGGACGGCCGACTTCGAGCCGGAACTCCGCGAGCGCCGCGGCGCCGCCGGTGAGCGCCGCGACGGCGGTGACCGGCAGGCGGCCCGACAACATGTATGCCCGGCGCACCGCATCGGGCGGCACGTCCGCGGCGACCGCCACGGCTTCGGCGACCAGGGCGGTGAGCGCTCCCTGGCGCAGTTCCCCGGTGAGCAGGCGCACCAGGAAGCCCTGCTCGTTCGCCGTCGCCGCGGACCACAGCGCCGCGAGCAGCTCCTTGCGCCTGGCCGCGGAACCGGCGCCGGAGACAACGGCCAGCTCGCTGAGCGCCGCGTGCACCGCCGACACGGTCAGCGTGGGCACCGGCGCGGGCGCGTGGTCGAGCGTGGTGAGCGTGCGCCACCCCGTACCGATCCGCCCCTGTGCCAGTTCGCCGGACGCCCAGGCGACCACGGGCACGAGCTCCTCCGGCGCGGCCGCGGTCAGCAGCGCGGCGAGCGTCGCGATCTTCGTCTTGCGTGACCTGGTCGCCCGTACGGTCTCCGAGGCCAGCACGACATCCGAGAACAACACCCTGCCGACGGTAGCCGCCGGGTACGACACCTGTCTGCGAGGAGTGTTAATCGAAAATTGGCACGGATGCGAAAGCAGCCATAAACTGGACGCATGGCCAAGACTTATGTCGGCGCTCGGCTGCGTCAACTGCGGACCGAACGCGGACTGAGCCAGGTCTCGCTGGCCCAGCAGCTGGAGATCTCGGCGAGTTACCTGAACCAGATCGAGCACGACGTGCGCCCGCTCACCGTGCCGGTGCTGCTGAAGATCAGTGACGTGTTCGGCGTCGACACGACCTTCTTCTCCGCTCAGGACGACACCCGGCTCATCGCGGAACTGCAAGAGGTCGTGATGGACGAGGAGCTGGGCATCGAGGCCGACGCCCAGGAGATCGCGGACATCGTCTCGGCGCACCCGAGCATGGCCCGCGCGCTGGTCAACATGCACAACCGCTACCGCAACACTTCCGCCCAGCTGGCCGCCGCCACCGAGGACCGGTTCGCCGACGGCGCGGGCAGCGGCGCGATCAGCAAGCCGCACGAGGAAGTGCGCGACTACTTCTACCAACGCCAGAACTACATCCACGAGCTGGACACCGCCGCCGAGGATCTCACCGCGCGCATCCGTTTCCACGGCGGCGACGTGAACAGCGAGATCGCCAGGATCCTGCGCGCCCACGACGTACGGATCGTCGAGCGCATCGACCTCGGCGAAGGCGTGCTGCACCGCTACGACCCGCAGACCCGCACCCTGGAGATCGCGCCGCACCTGTCCGGCGGGCAGCGAACCTTCAAACTGGCCGCCGAGCTGGCCTACTTCGAATGCGGCGAGCTGCTGGAGAAGCTGGTCGAGGAAGGCAATTTCGCCTCCGAGGACGCCCGCAAGCTGGCCATGCTCGGGCTGGCCAACTACTTCGCCGCGGCGACGGTTCTGCCGTACACGCATTTCCACGAGGTCGCCGAGGACTTCCGCTACGACATCGAGCGGCTGTCGGCGTTCTTCACGCAGAGCTACGAGACCATCTGCCACCGGCTTTCCACGCTGCAACGGCCGTCGCTGCGCGGCGTGCCGTTCTCGTTCGTGCGGGTGGACCGGGCGGGCAACATGTCCAAGCGCCAGTCCGCCACCGGTTTCCACTTCTCCGCCAGCGGCGGCACGTGCCCGCTGTGGAACGTCTACGAGACCTTCGCCTACCCGGGCAAGATCATGACCCAGATCGCGCAGATGCCCGACGGCCGCAAATACCTCTGGGTGGCGCGCACGGTGGAACGCCGCGCCACCCGCTTCGGCCAGCCGAGCAAAACCTTCGCCATCGGTCTCGGCTGCGAATTGCGGCACGCGGCCCGCGTGATCTACGCCGACGGCATCGATCTCGACGAAGTGCAGCCGACGCCGATCGGTGCGGGCTGCCGAGTCTGCGAACGCGCCAACTGCCCGCAGCGCGCCTTCCCGCCCCTGGGCAAAGTGCTCGACATCAGCGAACACCGCAGCTCCGTATCGCCGTACGTGCTGAAGTAGTCCCGCCGGTTCCGTAGGTTGTCGCTATGGCCGGTGATTCGCGGTACCCCATGTCCGCGTCGATCGTGCTGATCGCGACGCCGGAAGGTTGGCGGCACAGCGTCCTGGACACGCGGGGCGGGATGCTCTGCGGTCGGCTGGCGCGGATCGCCGCTGATGCCTCACCGGAGCAGGCGCGCGCCGCGGCGGTCGCGATGCTGCGCGACGTGGCCCGGGAATATCACGACACCGAAATCGAAGTGGTCTGGAATGGTCCGGAGCCCGAAGAAATGCTGACAGCTCAGGTGATTTCGTTGCGGCACCGTCCCTGAACGAATGTCCGGCCGGTATCGGAGCACCGATACCGGCCGGACATTCTGTTCGTTCAGGCGGCCGTCGACCTCTGCATGCGGAGACCGATCGCCGTCATACCCAGCGCGGCGACGAGCAACAGGGCCAGCGTCCAGGCGAGGGTCGCGAAGCCGTGGGGCGCCGCGGCGGCGGCGACCAGCGGGCCGATGGTCGCGCCCACGTAGAACGAGAACATCGCGACCGACATTGCGGCGGCGCGGGATTCGCCGCCCAGTTCCCCCGCGCTCTGCAGCACGGCCGGAGCGATGATGCCCAGTCCGCCGACCAGAACGGCGAGCAGCACGGCCAGCACGGCCGGGTGGGTTCCCTCGAAGGTCGCCACTACCATCGCCGCGGCGGCGATCAGCACACCCAGCGCGATCTGACCGTGCTTGGACAGCCGGGCCAGCGGCACCGCGAGCAAGGGAAGCGCGACCATCACCGGCAGCGCGCCCGCGCGCAGCGCGAGCAGTTCGCCCGCGCCTCGAACCACTCCGGTCAGTTCGAGGCCGGTATACACCCCGACCATCACCGCCATGCTCATCGCGCCCGCGATCAGCATCGGCACCAGCGCCCGGATGCGCAGCACCGCCGGAATGGCGGCGTAGCTGTGCCGCAGCGGCTTGTCCCGGCCGGTGGGCGCGTCGGCCAGCAGCGTGGACCGCAACACCAGCGCGAGCACGGCGAATGCGATCGCGGAGGCGACGAACACCGTGCGCCACGGGAACGCGGCGACCATCCACTGCGACACGATCTGCGCGACCACCGTCGCCGCGAGGAACGACGTGGCCACGGACATGGTGGCCACGGCACGGTGGGCGGGAGCGATGCGGGTCGCCACGTAGGCCATGATCGCGGGTGGGATCGAGCCGACCACCAGCCCCTGCGCCACCCGCAGGCCGACGGCCAGTGGAGCGCTGAAAGCCAAGCCGGTCAACAGCGTGACCGCTGCGGCCACCAGCATCCCGGTGACGAGCACCCGGCGGTGACCATAGCGATCCGACAGCGGCCCGAACAGGACGAAGCCGCCGGCGTAACCGAACGCGAACGCGCTGATGATCCAGGTCATCACGGCCGGACCGACGCTCCAGTCGGCCCGCATGGCGGTGAAAAGCGGGATCGGAATGTACATCTGGCCGGTCGCCAGCAGTGCGGACAAGACGAAGAAGGGCAGGGTGCGCCCGGTGTGGGCACGCGACGAGATGACTCGGGTGCGCGTCCGGACCGGAGCCACGGACTGAAGAGTGGGCATTGCCATGGGTAGAAGGTAGGCCCGGGCGAGCCACGTTGTCAACCAAATAGTTGGTTTAATGGAATGGTAAAGTGTCCGTCATGACCGCCACGATGAAACGCAGTGACGCGACCAGGCAGGCCCTGTTGCGCGCCGCCCGCGACGAGTTCGCGCAGCACGGGCTGGCCGGCGCGCGGGTCGACCGGATCGCGGACGCGGCGGGCGTCAACAAGGAACGCATCTACGGACTGTTCGGCAGCAAGGACAAGCTGTTCGACGTCATCCTGATCGACACCCTGCGCGAGTTCATCGACGTGGTGAAGCCGCTGGCCGACACCGAACCAGGCGCGTACGTCGGCAAGCTGTACGACTACCACCGGGACAACCCCCAGCTACTGCGCCTGATGCTCTGGGAGGCACTGCATCGCGGCGCCGACGCGCACGACATCGACGGCTGGCGCGCCGCGCACTACGTGCGCAAATTCGACCGTGCGCAGGAACAGTTCGACGTGGACTCCGCGAACGCGGGCCGCCTGTTGCTGGCCCTGTGCGGCCTGGCCAATTGGTCACTCGCCGTTCCACAGACCACCAAACTGCTGCTCGGCGAGGCCGCCGCGGAGGACGGGAACGCCACCCGCGCGTTCCTGATGGAGTTCGCCAGGGCGGCGATGCGCCGGGACGCGGCTCCCGGCGAACAGGAAGCACGCCTCCCCGAGGTCGAGCTGGTCAATGACTTGACCGCCGAGGACGAGTCGTCCGGAGTCGATCGAGCCGCCCAGCGCCTCCGCGACGCCCAAGCCGCCGCCGACGCCGCCCGCGAAGAACTCGCTACCGCCCTACGCGCCGCCCACGCCGCGGGCGCGAGCGCCAACCACCTCGCCCGTCAGGTCTCCGGCACCCTGTCCCGTCCCGTGGTGCTCAAGCTCCTGTCCCAGCCCGAACCCTGAACCCGCCGCGCCTCTAGAACGCACTTTCCTCGAGGTTCATGATGTCGTTGTCCAGCGTCGCGACGATTCCGCGCACCGCGCTCAGCGTCGGCAGCACGTTCTTGATGAAAAAGCTCGCGACGGCGACCTTTCCGGCGTAGAAAGCGCGGTCCTTCTCCGGTGCGTCGGCGGCCAGTGCGGCAGCCGCGATCTCCGCCTGGACCAGCAGCCGCCAGCCGATGAGCAGATCGCCGACCGCCAGCAGGAAACGCACCGAACCCAGACCCACCTTGTACAACTCGGTGGGCTGCTGCTGGGCGGCCATCAGGAAGCCGGTGAGCGAGGCGGCCATGGCCTGTACGTCCTCGGCGGCCGTGCGCAGTAGTTCGCGTTCGGTGTCGAACCGCCCGGTCTTGGCGTCCAGGAACGCCGCGATCCGCGCGTTGACGTGGCCGAGCGCCACTCCTTGGTCGCGAATGACCTTGCGGAAGAAGAAGTCCTGCGCCTGGATGGCGGTGGTGCCCTCGTACAGCGAGTCGATCTTCGCGTCCCGGATGTACTGCTCGATCGGGTAGTCCTGTAGATAGCCGGATCCGCCCAAGGTCTGCAACGATTCCGTCAGGTACTGGTAGGCCCGCTCCGAACCGACTCCCTTGACGATCGGCAGCAGCAGATCGCTCACCCGGTGCGCCAGCTCGGGGTCTGCGCCCGAAACGAGCTGCGCCACATCGGCGTTCTGGTGGGCGGCGGTGTACAGATACACCGCCCGCAAACCCTCCGCGTAGGCCTTCTGCATGGCCAGCGAACGTCGGACGTCCGGGTGCTGGATGATAGCCACGCGCGGCGCGGCCTTGTCGGTCATCTGCGTCAGATCCGCGCCCTGGACGCGCTCTTTGGCGTAAGCCAGCGCGTTGAGGTAACCGGTCGACAGGGTGCCGGAGGATTTGACCCCGACCATCATGCGCGCGTTCTCGATCACCTGGAACATCTGCGCGATGCCGTTGTGCACCTCGCCGACCAGCCAGCCCTTGGCGGGCGTGCCGTGGCCGCCGAAGGTCAACTCGCAGGTGGGCGAGGACTTCAGGCCCATCTTGTGCTCGACCCCGGTGACATACACGCCGTTGCGGTCGCCGAGTGCCAAAGTCTCGGGGTCGAAGAGGAATTTGGGCACGTAGAACAGCGACAGCCCCTTGGTGCCCGGCCCGGCGCCCTCGGGACGGGCCAGCACCAGATGGAAGACGTTCTCGGCGGTGTCGCCGACTTCCGCGCCGGAGATGAAGCGCTTGACACCCTCGATGTGCCAGGAGCCGTCCTCTTGCCGGATCGCTTTGGTGCGACCGGCTCCGACGTCGGAACCGGCGTCGGGCTCGGTCAGCACCATGGTGCCCTGCCAGCCCTTTTCGAAACCGAGCGTCGCCCAATGCCGCTGCTGCTCGGTGCCGACCTCGAACAGCACGGACGACATGACCGGGCCCATGTTGAAGAACGACGCCGACGGATTGGCGCAGGTGATCATCTCGGCGACCGACCAGACCAGCGTGGCGGGGGCCGGGGTGCCGCCCATGCCCTCCGGCATGCCGAGCCTGCTCCAGTCCGCGTCGCGCACGGCGGCGACGGTCCTACGGAGCGGCTCCGGAACAGAGATCGAGAAAGTGGCGGCGTCGTAGACGACCGGATCGCGGTCGGCCGCCGCGAAGGAGTCCGCTACCGGCCCCTCGGCCAAGCGCTTCACCTCGGACAGGATCTCCCGGACCGTGTCGGAATCGAGGTCGCCGTAGGCCCCGGTATCGAGCAGCTTGTCCAGCTCGAGCACTTCGAACAGATTGAACTCGATATCCCTCAGGTTCGCCTTGTAGTGGCCCACCTGGTCCTCCTCGACTCGAGTCCGCGGCCCGCCGCCGCGGCATGGGACGGTTCAGACGTCGTACGAATCGAAGCGTGCCGTATCGCGGCGACGCTACGCAACCGTAGCCACATCCGCCCCGGCCAGCGGGTTTGCCGGGATCTCACAACTGTTCACCATCCGTTTCCAGGAAAGGTTCACATCGGCGAAACAGACGAAACCGACTTGTCATCGAGAGATATTCCGGCGCAACAACTCCTGTCTACCGTTCCTTCACGAATACAGCCGTTGTATACAGCCCCGTCTACAGCCGTGAGCGGGACGAAGACGGCGGTGTTCGACGCGGCGTCCTGCCGGCGCCGCCGCGATACCTGATGAGGAAAGGGCTCGCCCCATGCCAAGTTTCCGTGCCACCCATCGCTCCGGGCGTTTGGTGCGAGCGATGGCGGTACCCACCGCGGTCGCGCTCGCCGGCCTGTTGCTGACCGCCTGCGGTTCGAAGGACGACGCCTCGACCACCGGCTCGGGCGCCGCGTCCTGCGTCGACACGTCGAAGGACACGATCAAGGTCGGTTCCCTGCACTCCCTGTCCGGCACGATGGCCATCTCCGAGGTCACCGTCGCCAACTCGACCAAGCTCGCGGTCGACCAGATCAACGCCGCGGGCGGCGTGCTCGGCAAGAAGATCGACCTGGTGCTCGAGGACGGCGCCTCGGACCCGAAGACCTTCGCGGAGAAGGCCGAGAAGCTGATCAGCTCCGACTGCGTCGCCGCGGTGTTCGGTGGCTGGACCTCATCGAGCCGCAAGGCGATGAAGCCGAAGTTCGAGAGCCTGAACTCGCTGCTCTACTACCCGGTGCAGTACGAGGGCCTGGAGGACAGCAAGAACATCTTCTACACCGGCGCCACCACCAACCAGCAGATCGTCCCGGCCCTGGACTACTTGAAGCAGAAGGGCATCACCTCCCTCTACCTGGTGGGCAGTGACTACGTCTTCCCGCAGACCGCCAATCGCGAGATCAAGGCGTACGCCGCCGCCAACGGCATCGAGATCAAGGGCGAGGACTACACCCCGCTCGGCTCCACCGATTTCTCCACCATCGTGAACAAGGTTCGCGCCGCCAAGGCGGGCGCGGTGTTCAACACCCTCAACGGTGATTCCAACGTCGCGTTCTTCCGCGAGTACACCAACGCGGGCCTGAAAGCCGCCGAGATGCCGGTGGTCTCGGTCTCGATCGCCGAAGAGGAAGTGGCGGGCATCGGCGCGCAGAACATCGCCGGCCAGCTCACCGCGTGGAACTACTACCAGACCGTCGACAGCCCGGTGAACCGGAAGTTCGTCGCCGACTACAAGGCCGCCTTCGGCGCCGACAAGCCGACCTCGGACCCGATGGAAGCCGCCTACGCGTCGGTCTACCTGTGGAAGAACACCGTCGAGAAGGCGAAGTCGTTCAAGGTCGAGGACATCCAGGCCGCCGCCGACGGCGTGACGTTCGACGCGCCCGAGGGCCTGGTCACCATCAACGGCGCCAACCACCACATCACCAAGACCGCCCGGATCGGCGAGATCCGCCCCGACGGACTGATCTACACCGTGTGGGACTCCGGCAAGGCCGTGACGCCGGACCCCTACCTGAAGTCCTACGACTGGGCCAAGGGCCTGAAGTAGTCCGCGGCTGTCCGCGGCCCAGCTACCGATGCCCGCCCGGCGACACAGTCGCGACGGCGGTCACGCGGAGCGCGTAATGAGGGGGGCCGCGGACAGCATCGGACCGGCGCAGGCATCGCAGGCCTGCGGCAAATAGCCGCATGGCACGGCCACCGATTCCGGGCAAGCGCCGTTCGCGGCGCGAAGGCGCGGTAAATCCAACACAGGAGCCTTCCCCATGGATGTTGTGATCGGACAGCTCTTCACCGGGCTGAGTCTGGGATCCATTCTCTTGCTCGCCGCACTCGGCCTCTCGCTGACCTTCGGTCAGATGGGCGTGATCAACATGGCGCACGGCGAGTTCATCATGGCCGGTTGTTACACCACTTATGTTGTGCAGAAGGTGATCTCGTCGGCGGGCGGTTCGCTCGTCGTCTCCTTGCTGATCGGTTTCCTCGTCGGCGGACTGCTGGGCGCCGCGTTGGAGATGGGCCTGATCCGCTGGATGTACGACCGGCCGTTGGACACCCTGTTGGTCACCTTCGGTGTGGGGCTGGTGCTGCAACAATTGGCCCGCGACATCTTCGGCGCACCCGCCAAGAACGTGATCGCGCCGGAATGGCTCAGCGGCGGCGTCACGATCCTGGGCGCTGTGGTGCCGAAGACGCGCATCTTCATTCTGGTCCTCGCGGTGGTCGCGGTGACCGCGCTGGCCGCGGTGCTCAAGGCGACGCCGCTGGGCCGCCGTATCCGCGCGGTGGTGCAGAACCGCGGCCTGGCCGAAACCTCCGGGGTGTCCAGTCGTTTCACCGACATCAGCACGTTCTTCATCGGCTCGGGTCTGGCCGGGGTGGCCGGTGTGGCGCTGACGCTGATCGGCTCGACCAGCCCGACCATCGGCCAGAGCTACCTGATCGACGCGTTCCTCGTGGTGGTCATCGGCGGGCTCGGCCAGATCAAAGGCACGGTGATCGCGGCGTTCGCGCTCGGGCTGCTCAATTCCTACATCGAATACTCGACCACCGCGTCCATCGCGAAGGTCATCGTCTTCGTCGTCATCGTGATCTTCCTGCAGGTCCGCCCGCAGGGTCTGTTCACCGTCCGGACAAGGAGCCTGGCATGACCACGCTGATACAACGGTGGCGCGCACACTCCTCGCTCGGCGCGCTGGCCGGATTCGCCGTCGCCGCCGTGCTGTTGTTCGCGGTCGCACCCGCCCTGCTCAGCGATTTCCGGCTCAACCTGCTGGCGAAGTTCCTGTGCTTCGCGATCGTCGCGGTCGGCATCGGATTGGCCTGGGGCCGAGGCGGAATGCTCACCCTTGGGCAAGGTGTGTTCTTCGGCATCGGCGCCTACATCATGGCCATGCACCTGCAGATGGCCGACGCCGCCCGGCTGGGCAACGACGTGCCGGAGTTCATGGAGATCGCGGGCATTCGCGAATTGCCTTCGTTCTGGAAGCCGTTCGCGTCGGCTCCGGTCGCGCTGATCGGCATCCTCGCGCTGCCCGCTCTGATCGCCGCGGTGCTGGGCTACGGCGTCTTCAAGCGGCGCGTGAAGGGCGCCTACTTCGCCATCCTCAGCCAGGCGCTGGCCGCCGCGCTGGCCATCCTGCTGACCGGTCAGCAGAGCATCGGCGGGTTCACCGGCCTGTCGGATTTCCGCGCGTTCTTCGGGTTCAAGCTGTCCGATCCGGTCAACCGGCGCATGCTGTTCTTCTTCGCCGCGGCCGCGCTGCTGGTGGTGGTCGCGCTGGTGCGGCAATTGATGCACAGCCGCTACGGCGAGTTGCTCGTCGCGGTGCGCGATCAGGAGGAGCGGGTACGTTTCCTGGGCTACGATCCGGCGAACGTCAAGATCGTCGCCTATGTGGTCGCCGCGTTCTTCGCGGGCATCGCAGGCGCCCTGTTCACCCCGATCGTCGGCATCATCTCCCCCGCCGACATCGGCGTCGTCCCGTCCATCGCGTTCCTCATCGGCGTCGCGATCGGCGGCCGGACCACGCTGCTCGGGCCGGTGCTCGGCGCGATCGGCGTGGCGTGGGCGCAGACGGCGCTGTCGGAGGAGTTCCCCTCGGGGTGGACGTATCTGCAAGGCGTGCTGTTCATCGTGGTGGTCGGTTTCGTTCCGGCGGGTCTGGCCGGATTGTGGCCGATGCTGAAAGGCCTGCTGGACAACAGGCGTTCCGCGCCCGCACCCGCGACGGTGGTGGTCGAGGCGCTGCCGGAACCCGCGACGGAGAAGGTGGAATCGCGATGACCGAGACGACGCACGAACCGAAGCTCGGCGGCAACGCCGGAATGTCCAGCGAGTACCTCGAGATCCGCGGCCTCTCGGTGAGTTTCGACGGTTTCAAGGCCGTCACCGATGTCGATCTGACGGTGTTGCAGGGCGATCTGCGCTTCCTCATCGGCCCCAACGGGGCGGGCAAGACGACGCTCATCGACGCGATCACCGGACTGGTCCCGGCGACCGGCTCCGCGCAGAAGACCGGCGTGGAACTGCTCGGCCAGAAGGTGCACCGGATCGCCCGGCTCGGTATCGGACGAACGTTCCAGACCGCGAGCGTGTTCGAGCAGCTCAGCGTGCTGCAGAACCTCGACATCGCCGCAGGCGCGGGCCGTTCGGCGCTCACCATGCTGCGCCGCCGCAAGACGGTGCTGCCCGCGATCGAGGAGGCGCTGGAGACCACCGGCCTGGCCGACCTGCGCGATAAACCCGCAGGGGTGCTCGCGCACGGGCAGAAGCAATGGCTGGAGATCGGCATGCTTCTGGTGCAGAACGCGTCGGTGCTGCTGTTGGACGAACCAGTGGCCGGGATGAGCGCCGAGGAGCGCGAGGAAACCGGCAATCTGTTGCGCCGCATCGGCGGCGACCGGGTGGTCGTGGTGGTCGAGCACGACATGGATTTCATGCGCGCCTTCGCCACCTCGGTCACCGTACTGGCCGGCGGGAAGGTGCTCAGCGAGGGAACCGTCGAACAGGTGCAGGCGGACCCGAAAGTCCAGGAGGTCTACCTCGGCACCGCAGCGGCCGTCGGGACCGAGCTGGAGGACGCGTCGATCGCGCCGAGCCCGGAGTCACCCCAGAAAGGGGACAGTGATGCTTGAACTCACCGATATCCACTCCGGTTACGGCCGCACCGAGGTGATCCACGGCGTCTCGGTGACCGTCCCGGACGACAGCGTGGTCGCCATCATGGGGCACAACGGCGCGGGGAAGACCACGTTGCTGCGCACCGCCGTCGGGCTGATCGGCACGAAGTCCGGCCGGATCGAGTTCGACGGGGAGACCATCACCAAACTGTCGCCGTCGCGCCGGGTGCGCCGCGGGATCGCGTATGTGCCGCAGGGACAGCAAAGTTTCCCGCAACTGACCACGGCGGAGAATCTGCAAGTGGTCGCCGACGGCCGCAAACGGGGCAAGGCGTTGATCGATGAATCGCTGGACCTGTTCCCCGCGCTGCGCGAGTTGCTCACCCGGAAGGCGGGCCTGCTGTCCGGTGGCCAGCGCCAGCAACTCGCCATCGCGCGGGCGCTGATCACCGAGCCCAAGCTGCTCATCCTGGACGAGCCGACCGAGGGCATCCAGCCGTCGGTGGTCGCCGAGATCGAGCGCACCATCATCGATCTCACCCGGCGCGGCGGGCTGAGCGTGCTGCTGGTCGAACAGCACATCGGCTTCGCATTGCAGGCGGCGCAGCGCTACTACGTGCTGCGATCGGGCCGGGTGACCTCCACGGGCGCGGGTGGGGCTGGCGCCGAGCGCGAAGTCCGCTCGGCGATGGCGATCTGAGCGCCGCCGTGGCCCGCGACAGGGGCCGGATTCCGTTGCGCGAGCAGGTGTACGACTCGTTGCGCCGGGATCTGGCCACCGGAGCCATCGTGCCGACCGAACGGCTCGGCGAAGAACGCCTCGCCGAGGCGTACGGGGTGTCGCGCACGCCGGTGCGCGAGGCGCTGGCGCGACTGCAAGCGGACGGACTGGTCGAGCGGCTCGCCGACGGCCTCTACCCGTACCGTCCCCGGCTCGACGAACTCGATCACCTCTACGAGTTGCGGCTCGTACTGGAAGCCAGGGGCATGCAACGCGTGGCCCCGCCCGGCGAGGCGCCCACGCACGATCTGGATCTCGTGCGCACGGAGCTCGACACCTGGCGCGCCCTGGGCGACGCCCCACCCGAACCGGGCCCCGCGCTGGTGGCCGCCGACGAACACTTTCACACCACCCTGCTCGCAGCCGCGGGCAACGCCGCGCTCGCCGACGCGCTCACCGCCGTGCACGTCCGGGTGCGTCCGGTGCGCACGCTGGACATGCCGACTCCGGAACGCATCGCCACGATGACCGCCGAGCACATCGCGATCGCCGAACACCTGGTGTCCGGCGCGGTGGACGCGGCGTTGGCGACGCTCACCGCCCATATCGACACCTCGCGAACGCATGTGCTGGCCCGAGCGCAGTACGCCATGCGCCTGACCAAACTGGGCCGTGCCGTGCGGGATTGACCGTTCAGCAGTGCTGCTGGAAGGGGTAGCACTGGGTGGGCCGGTACGCCGGCGGCGACGGCGTAGGACTCGTCGTGCCGGTCGCCGGGATCGGCTGGGCCGAGTCGTGCGCCAGCGCGGTGGCGATCACGCCGAGCACGAACAGGACCCCGACCACGGCGATCACGATGACGGACCAGCCCGCATAGGCCTGGCTTTTCGTCGCGACGCCCGCCGTCGGCTCGACTCGCGGCTTCGGTGTGCGCGGGATGGTGGTAACCGGTTCCGGCGCGTTCTCCTCGAAGCCCGCCTCGAGGAGTTCCGCGCGGGACGGCGCGATCTCCGCCAGGCCGAGCGCGCCGCACGCGCCGATCACCCGGTCCGCGGTCCAGTCGCGCGGTCCCGCGGAGAAACCCTCCAGGTAGATGCGTAGTTCGGTCGCGTCGGTGACGTTTCCGACGACCACGTCCAACCCCGGACGCAGATTCGTGCGCGCCGGCCGCACCACGGCGCCGCGGAAGGGGACGAGCACCACGGCGCCGCTGATGTGTCCCGGGTCCTGCAACGCTCGCTGGAGCATGTGCTTGACCGCGTAGATGCCGTGTTCCACGCGCTCGGCGGGGCTTCCGTTCTCCGGGTCGTCGAGCTCCACCGGCGCGTCACTGATCGTCCACGGCCCTTCGGCCGGTGTGCTCAGGATGCCGCTCTGCCTGCGCTGGAACCCGTGCACCTCCAGCACGGTCAACCCGCGCGGGGTCCACACCACCGCGTCGACACGCCGGTTGTCCGCCTCGAGATCGATCACGGCGAGGCCGGTCGTCGGATACGACCGCAGGCACGCGACGAATTCCCGCTCAGCGCCGGACAGCTCCGCTCCCGGCCTGATCCTCACCAGCATCTTTTCCCCTGACGACCTGTTGTCCACACCTGACGCCGCGGAAACGCGCTGCGGCCGCGGCGACCCGCACCGGTACTGATGATGACGGGGTACCCCGCTGAAAACCACTGGAAAGCAAAAGAATGGTGGCGCGCCGGACGGGATACTGCCAAGTAGGCTCTCATCTCGGTCGGCACCGACGCCGGCCGCACAGACCACGCGGAGGTGGCAACCGGCATGGTTTCAGCGCTGCAACCACGCATCTCGCCCGGACGGCTCCGGGAACTCGGGGCGCTCAATTGGGTTGTCTGGCAGGTGCTCTCCCGCGCCGCGGGCACCCACGACGCCCATTTGTTCAGCACGCTGGGCCGCACCCGCGGCCTGTTCCGCGGTTGGCTGCACTTCTCGGGCAAGCTCATGCCAGGCGGGCGGCTGCCCCGCCACGAGTCCGAGCTGGTCATCATCCGGGTCGCGCATCTGCGCGGGTGCGAGTACGAGATGGACCATCACATCCGGCTCGGCCGGCGCGCCGGGGTGACGAGCGAAATCCTGGAGCGGCTGCGCAAAGGCCCCGAGGCGGCGGAGTGGTCGGACAAGCACCGCGCGCTGCTGGCCGCCGTGGATCAGCTGGTGGAGACCCGGGACCTCGACGACGACACCTGGGCCGAGCTGGCGAAGCACTACGACGAGCGCAGTCTGATCGAGATCGTCCTGCTGATCAACCAATACGACGGGCTGGCCGCCACCATCACCGCCCTGCGCATCCAGCGCGACGGCCTCTAGCCGGACGGGCCCTCGATACGGCGGGCCAGACCGTCCAGCACCAGCGTCAACCCGAACTCGTAGGCATGGTCGGCGCTGTAGGCGGCGTCGTGCGCCCGGCCCGCGGCCGACCCGACGCGCGCGGCGAGCGGGTATCGCCGCGCGTCGAAGACCTGCGCCAGCACCGGCGCGGCCCGCTCCCACCACTCACCGTCGGACATGGCGCTGTCCGCCGCCGCACGCGCGCTGTCGATGGCGATGCGGGCGACGGACGTGACGAAGCCGAGCACGAAGGTCAGAGCGGTGTCCATCGCCAGGTCGTCGAGGCCGAGGTCCGCGAAGGCTGCCAGCTCGTGGTCGTATTTCGCGGCGAGGCCCGGCCCGAGCGGTGGCCGGGTGGTCGGCAGATACGCCACCCACGGATGACGGGCCAGCAGGGCGCGGTTCTCGGCGGCGATCCGGGCGACCCGCTCGCGCCAGGGCAGACCGGTGAGGTCGGTGCGCTCCATGCGCGCGTACACCGTGTCCAGCATCAGGTCGATCAGCTCGGATTTGCCCGGCACATAGGTGTAGGTGGCCATGGGGGTCAGGCCGAGCCGGTTGGCGACCGCACGCATCGTGACCGCCGCGATTCCCTCCACGTCGGCGATCTCGATCGCGGCGGCGACGACCGCCTCGACGCTGCTGCGCTGTTTCGGCCCCCGGCCGGTGCCCGGCTCCGACGGAATCCGCCATAGCAATTCCAACGTGCGCACCGGGTCACCGGCGCCGCTGCGCTCCTTCGGCTGTCTCATCGCTCGCCTCCTCAACCGCCTCGGTTCCCGATGGTATCGATGTGACGCACCTCATAGTGCGAGCCGCTCATAAACTCCATACAAAGTACAGTGTACTAAGTACGGAGTTTTTCCGCCGAGGAGGGCCCATGCACATCACCGCTTCCGCCATCTCGCTCAACGTCCCCGACCCGGCCGCCTCGGCGCGGTTCCTCATCGAGCACCTCGGCTTCGAGGAGAAGATGTCGGCCGACGGGTTCGTCTCGCTGGACCGCGCCGACGCCGGAGTGAACGTCATCTACCTGCGCACCGGACTGGCGAGCTTCAAACCGCGGAGCGCGGCGGGCAGCGCGGGCGAAGGCCTGCTCGTCGTCTTCGTCGTCGACGACATCGATGCCGAATACGCCCGGCTGCGAGCCGAGGGCGTGCCGATCGTGACGCCCATCGAAACCGAGGAGTGGGGCGAGCGGTACTTCCAGATGAGCGATCCGAACGGGATCATCATCCAATTGGTGCAGTGGGTCTGAGTTGTGTCCGAGCGACCGCCGCTGGCGACTTCGTCGCGAAGGCGGCGGCCACTCGGACGCCGGTCGGGCCGCGAAACAGCGGCTGCCCGGTCCGCGTCGTTCTCCCCCCGAGCGGCTCGGATGGCGTCAGGCGAGCGCAGCGCGGAAGACGTCGACGGCGGGAGTCGCCGGGCGGCCGAGCAGTCGAGCCAGGTCGCCGGAGCGGACGTCGAGGATGCCTTGTGCGATACCGGCGTCGGCGTCGGCGAGTGCCTCGGCGAACTGGGCGGGCAGTCCCGCTCCGGTCAAACCGGCCGCGTAGTCGGCCTGTGGAAGGTTCTCGTAGCGCACCGGCTTGCCCGATGCCTCGGAGATCGCCTCGGCCAGTTCGGCATAGGTGAGCCGTTCGTCGCCGCCGAGTTCGTATACCCGGCCCGCGTGGCCGTCGGTGGTCAGCACCCGGGCGGCGGCTTCGGCGTAGTCTGCCCGCGCCGCTCCCGCCACGCGACCTTCACCCGCCGCGCCGTGCAGCACGCCGGACTCCACCGCGTGCGCCAGACCGCCCAGGTAGTTCTCCCAGTACCACCCGTTGCGCAGCACTGTGTACGGCACAGTCGATTCGGCGAGCACCGCTTCGGTGCCCTTGTGTTCCTGCGCGAGAATGAGCGGATTGTCAGTCGCGCCGGGAATGCTCGTGTAGGCGAGCAATTCCACACCGGCCCGCTCAGCGGCGCGAATGACGTTGGTGTGCTGCGCCACGCGCGCGCCGAACTCGTTACCGGAGACAAGCAGCACCCGGTCGACACCCTCGAGCGCCCGGTCCAGCGCGGCCGCGTCGTCGTAGTCGGCCTGCCGGACGTCCACGCCCCGCTCGGCCAGATCGGCCACCTTCGCCGGGTCGCGCACGATCGCCACGACCGGTGTCGATCCCACCTTCAACAGCGCGTCCACTACGAGCCGGCCCAGCTGCCCGCTGGCCCCGGTCACCGCGACGGTCATGACTACCTCCAAGATCGGCATGTTCGAATAGCACTAACTATTCGTAAGCACTATGCACCTCGTAGCCACTGTGGTCAAGTTGGGTACTATCGAAGTATGTCCACCCAGCGCATTGCCTCGGCGGACGCCGACGATCCCACGCTGGAAGCCGACGTCTTCGCCCGGAACTGCACGTCGCGGCCGGTCCTGCAGAACGTCGCCAGTCGTTGGGGCACCCTGGCGCTGGTCGCGCTGCGCGAGGGGCCGTACCGGTTCAGCGCCTTGCGGCGGCGGGTCGACGGCGTGAGCGAGCGCATGCTGTCGCAGACCCTGCAGGCCCTGGAACGCGACGGCATGGTGCACCGCGAGGTGCAGGAGACCATCCCGCCCCGGGTCGAATACACCCTCACCGACCTGGGTGTCGAGGTGGCCGACCGCTTGGAGGCGCTCATCCGGGTACTGGAAACCAACATGCCGCGCGTGCGCGAGGCGCAGGCCGCCTACCACCGCGACTGACGGGAAGAGACCAGCGTCACCGCGGGTTACACGGGCATGGAACTCGCCGCCGCAGTCGATTTCGCCCGCGACCACCGCAGGTCCGTGCTCACCACGATCCGCCGCAACGGACGACCACAACTGTCCAACGTGCTGCACGTCGTCGGCGCGGATGGCCGCATTCGCATCTCCATCACCGCCGACCGGGCGAAGTACCACAACCTCGTCCGGGACCCGTGGGCGGCGCTGCACGTGACCCGCGACGATTTCTTCGCCTATACCGTGCTCGAAGGCACGGTCGAACTCACCCCTGTCGCCGCCGAGCCGGACGACCCCACCGTCGACGCACTCGTCGACTACTACCGCACCGCCACCGGCGAGCACCCCGACTGGGACGAATACCGCAAGGCGATGGTCACCGACCGCCGCGCCTTGGTGCTGTTCACCCCGACTCACGCCTACGGCATGCTCCCGGCCGCCGGGTAGCCGAACTAATCCTGCGCCCCGAACACCGACGCTCCGGCGCACTGCCTCCGTCGGCGCCTGCGGCCGCGCGGGCATGGCCCACCCGAGCCGGGCCGAGAGCGCCCACGACTGGGTGGCGAGAACAGACGCCGGATCCGAGCGTGGGCGCGCGTAGCAGTAGCGGATACGCCGTGCCCCGCCCCCACCTCGCGGCGGCTGATGCGCGCCGCCGACCGGACTTCGCCGCGCCGACCGATCGGCCCGGCTCCGCGATCGGCGCGAGCTGCGAAATCACGCCGTCGCCCAGCAGCCCCGCGCATCGACCGCGGTCGATGGCGGCCGTGCGCCGGGCCGATCGGATCAGCGGGACATGAGATCGGACACCGTGACGAATTGGTATCCCGCGGCACGCAATTCGGTGACGATGCGCGGGATGGCGGCGATCGAGGGCTCGGCGTTCCCATGCATGACATGCAGCAGAACGATCGACCCGGGGCGGACCTTGCCGAGCGTCTCGGCGACGATGTCGTCCGCGGTGACGCCCGCCCGGCCGGAATCGGGCTCGACGTCCCAGGTCACGGTGACGCGGTCGTGCTCGGCGAGATAATGCGGCAGCACCCACAACTTCTTGCCGTAAGGCGGACGGAAGGTGATCGGGCCGACGTAGCCCGTCTTCACGATCTCGGCGTCCGTGCGCTCCACTTCGTCGCGGACCGTGCCGGGCGTCACGAAGACCATCCGCCGATGCGAATAGGTGTGATTGCCGATCTCGTGGCCCGCCGCGGCGATCGCCCGGCCGTACTCCGGGTGTTCGGCGAGATCACGTCCGTTCAGGTAGAAGGTCGCCGGAATCTGCGCGTCGGCGAGGACTTTCAGCACCTCGGGCGCGCGATCGGACGGCCCGTCGTCCAACGTCAGTGCGACCACCCGCGCGTCGGTGTCCACCCGGCTGACCACGTGACCGGCCAACTGGAAGGTGCGCGCCTTCATCAGGTAGAAGGTGCCCGTCCCGAGCAGCACCACCACGACGAGCACCGGCACACTTCCGATCAGCCACCTGCGAAACATGCACGCTGTATAGCAGAACGCTCGCACCGATGCCGACCGCCGACGGCCCTACCGGCGCGGAAACCCTTGCCGGACAGCGAAAAGGGCGTGCGATCATCGACCGCACGCCCTTTCGACGCGAAGGGATCAGAAGTTGATCATGTGGCCGGCCAAGCCGTGGAAGGCTTCCTGGAGGGCCTCGCTGAGCGTCGGGTGAGTGTGGACGTTGCGGGTCAGCTCGTTGACCGTCAGGTCCCACTTCTGCGCGAGGGTGAGTTCGGGCAGCAGTTCGGAGACGTCCGGGCCGATGAGGTGCCCGCCGATCAGCTCGCCGTACTTGGCGTCGGCGACGAGCTTGACGAAACCGGTCGGGTCGCCGAGGCCGTGGGCCTTCCCGTTGGCGGTGAACGGGAAGGTCGCGACCTTCACGTCGTAGCCCTCGTCGCGAGCCTGCTGCTCGGTCAGGCCGAAGCTGGCGACCTGCGGCTGGCAGAAGGTGGCGCGCGGCATCATCCGGTAGTCGCCGAGGGGAACGGTCTCCGCACCCGCGATGGTCTCGGCCGCGACCACGCCTTGGGCCTCCGCGACGTGCGCGAGCTGCAGTTTGCCGGTGACGTCGCCGATCGCGTAGATGTGCGGCACGTTGGTGCGCATGTAGTCGTCGATCCCGATCGCGCCGCGGTCGGTGACCACGACGCCCGTGGTCTCCAGGCCGTAGCCGTCGACGCGCGGGGCGAAGCCGACGGCCTGCAGCACCTTGTCCACGGTGACGGTCTCGATCGACCCGGTCTTGTTGTCCTTGATCGCGACGGTGACCTTGGCGCCGTCGTCCTCGATGGACTGCACGGCCGCACCGGTGGTGATGGTGATGCCGAGCTTCTTGTACTGCTTGGTGATCTCCTTGGAGACGTCCGCGTCCTCGTTCGGCAGCGCGCGATCGAGGAACTCCACGATGCGCACGTCGACGCCGTAGTTCTTCAGGACGTAGCCGAACTCCATGCCGATCGCGCCCGCGCCGACGATGAGGATCGAGCCGGGCAGGTCACGGGTGAGGATCTGCTCCTCGTAGGTGACCACGTTGGCGCTGAGCTGAGTGCCGGGCAGCAGCTTGGTGACGGTACCCGCCGCGATGATCGCGTTGTCGAAGGTGATCGACTCGGTGCCGCCCTTGGTGAGCTCGACCGAGAGCGAGTTCGGGCCGGTGAAGGTGCCCTTGCCGTCGAACTCGTCGATCTTGTTCTTCTTCATCAGGAAGTGGACGCCCTTGACCCGGCCGTCGGCGACCTTGCGGCTGCGGTCGAAGGCGACCCCGAAGTCGAAGTTCACCTCACCGGAGATGCCGAAGGTCTTCGCCTCCTTGGTGAAGATGTGGGCGAGCTCGGCGTTGCGCAGCAGCGCCTTGGACGGGATGCAGCCGACGTTGAGGCACACACCACCCCAGTATTTCTGCTCGACGATCGCTGTTCGCAGGCCGAGTTGAGCGGCGCGGATCGCGGCGACGTATCCGCCGGGACCAGCGCCGAGAACGACGACATCGTAGTGGGAAGTCACGCCCCGAGCCTAACTCCGCAGGGGGTAGTTCACCCACCCATCCCCCACCACAGTGAGGCGTGGGCCACATCCTTCCGCAAAGCTCAGCTACGCCATACCTGACGGGCGACGCGGCGGAAGTTCTCACCGAAGATCGCGGCTCGGTCGGCGGGGGTGAAGCCGCGTTGGGAGAGGGCCTGGTCGAGGGTGGGGACTTCGGAGGGGCCGAGGAGGTCTTCGGGTGGGATCCAATGGAGGGGACCCCATCGGGTGTAGGCGTCGGAGAAGGCGTCGGGGTTCTGTTGTAGTTCGGCGTTGAAGTCGTCGGCGTCGAAGGAGTAGTCCGAACCTATGCCGATGTGTTCGATCCCGACGAGCTCGACGCCGTACTCGATGTGGCGGGCCATCGCCGCGATCCGCTCGGCGCGCTCGTGGGGCGCGTTGCGGCCGAGGAAGATGCCGACGCCGTTGATGCCGATGACACCGCCGGTCGCGGCGCAGGCGCGCGCTTGGTCGTCGGTGATATTGCGCGGGTGGCCCCACAGCGCGGCGAAATTGGAGTGGCTGTAGATCATCGGGACGACGCTCAGCTCGGCCAGCTCCAGCCCGGTGCGCCGGGAACAGTGCGAACCGTCGGCGAACATGCCGACTTCGTTCAACGCGTGAACGAGGTCGCGCCCGTAACCGGTGAGCCCTGTGTCCTCGGTGTCCAGGCAGCCGCAGCCCGCGGCGTTGGCGTGGTTGTAGGCGGGCAGCAACGACCGCACGCCGAGGTCGTAGAGGCGAGCGACGTTGTCCAGGTCGCCGCCCAGCGGGCCGGCGTCCTCCAGATCGAAGGCCAGCGCGATGGCGTCCGCGGCCCCGATGTCCGCCACGGTCTCGACCAGGCGGAACCGGCCGTCCGCCATGGCATCCCGGCGAAATCGATGCAGCAGCGCCAGGGAATCCGCGGTCGATTGCCGGGAGTAGCCGACGTTCACCGACAGATACGATCCGGCCGGGTAGCGCGCGAGGTCGCCGATGCGCGCGGCGGGCGACAGCGGCAGACAGCAGTGCTGTTCCCAGAGAAAGGGCGGCAACCTCGAACCTCCTGGTGGATCCAGCCTCGGAGCAGCGATCCTACTGTTCGCGCCGAGCGAGCATCGGCGCGCAGCGAACGCCGGGCCGCCGGGCCGCCGTGCCGTGACCGAGTTGCCGCGACCGCCAACGTTTTTCGCCCCTCACCGCAGGTAACAAGGCATCCACCTGGACCGATGCATGCTATACATCAATCCCTCCTGTGCCCGAAGGCGGTGCGACCATGCGTCGCTTGCTTCTCCTGTTCGTTTCCTTCGTGACCCTCGCCGGCCTTTTCGTCGCCCCCGCCCCGGCTTCCGCCGCCCCGGAGTGCGCCTCCGGCTGGGGTTCGATACCCAAGGTGAGCCGAGCCCGGGCGCTCACACCGCTCACCGGGATCCGCGCCGGACGGCACGACTGCTTCGACCGCTTGGTGCTCGACATCGCCGGTCCGGTGACCGGCTATCACGTCGGCTACGTCGAGCGAGTGGTCATGGACGGCTCCGGCGCACCCGTCGCGCTGCGCGGCGACGCGTTCCTGAGCATCGCCGTCTACGCCCCGGCCTACGACGACGCGTTCAACCCCACCTACACCCCCGCGAATCGGACCGAACTCGCCGACGTGCGGGACTACCGGACCTTCCGCCAGGTGGCCTGGGCCGGTTCCTTCGAAGGACAGACCACCGTCGGCTTGGGCACGCGCGCGCGATTGCCGTTCCAGGTGTCCACCCTGGCCGGGCCGGGCAGCGGGTCGCGCATCGTGATCGACGTAGCGCACTCCTGGTGACCCCGCGCCGCACGGCTCGGCAACAATGTGGGGATGAGCGGCGTTGAGCGGAATGTGACCGATCCCTACCTCTGGCTGGAAGAAGTGACCGGCGAGCGCGCTCTGGACTGGGCTCGCGCGCACAACACGGTCGTGCGCGCCCGGTTCGCCGACTCCGATCGCTTCCGCGACCTGGAGCGGCGCATCCTCGACATGCTCGACACCGACACCAAGATCGCCTACCCGTCCCGCCGCGGCCCCTGGCTCTACAACTTCTGGCGGGACGCCCAGCACCCGCGCGGCCTCTGGCGGCGCACCACGTTCGCCGAGTACGCCGAGGACGCGCCGGACTGGGACGTGCTGATCGACCTGGACGCGCTGGCCGCCGACGAGGACGAGAACTGGGTGTGGGGCGGCGCGACGGTGCTGCGCCCGGAACAGTCCCGCGCGCTGATCAGCCTGTCGCGCGGCGGCGCGGACGCGAAGGTGGTCCGCGAGTTCGACATGGAGCGCAGGGTCTTCCTCGATCCGGCCGATGGCGGGTTCTTCCTGCCCGAGGCCAAGTCGGAGATCCGCTGGATCGACATCGACTCGGTGTACGTGGGCACCGACTTCGGCCCCGGCACACTGACCGATTCGGGATATCCGCGCATCGCGAAACGCTGGCGGCGCGGTACCGCGCTGGAGGAGGCGACCACCGTCTTCGAGGGCGAGAGCGGCGATGTCGCGGTCTCGGCGGGTTACGACCGCACGCCGGGTTACGAACGGCACTACGTCGGCCGCGCCACCGACTTCTTCAACGAAGAGGTCTACCTGCTGGAGGACGACGGCGCCCTGCGGCACCTCGACATCCCCACCGACGCCAGTGAGTCCTGGTACAAGGACTGGCTGCTGGTGCGGCTGAAGTCGCCGTGGGAGGTCGGCGGCACGAGCTATCCCGCGGGCGCGCTGCTGGCCATCGACTTCGAGAAGTTCCTTTCCGGCGCACGGGAATTCGAAGTGATCTTCACCCCGGACGCGCATACCTCGCTGCACGGCTACGGCTGGACCGAGAACCACCTGCTGCTGGTCACGCTCGAGGACGTGCAGACCAAGCTCTACGTGCTGACGCCGGGATCCGACGGCTGGCGCCGCGAGCCGCTCGCCGATACCCCGCCGATGGCCACCACCAGCGTCCTGAATCTCGACCCGCTGGAGAGCGGCGACGAGTTCATGCTCAACACCAGCGGCTTCACCACCCCGGCGACGCTGCTGGCCAGTGCTGTCGGTGGGCGCACCGAGCGGCTCAAACAGGAACCCGGATTCTTCGACGCCGACGGGGTGGAGACGGAGCAGTTCTTCGCCACGTCCGACGACGGCACGCCGGTGCCGTACTTCGTGATCCGCCATCGCGACCAGAAGGACGCGCCCGGGCCGACGGTGATGTCCGGCTACGGCGGTTTCGAAGTGTCCCGAACCCCCGCATACAGCGGCGCGTCCGGCATGGGCTGGTTGGAGCGCGGCGGGACCTGGGTGATGACGAACATCCGTGGCGGCGGCGAGTACGGACCGCAGTGGCACACCTCGGTGCAGAAAGCGAACCGGCACAAGGTGTACGAGGACTTCTCCTCGATCGCGAAAGACCTCGTCGCGCGCGGCATCACCACCGCGGACCAGCTCGGCGCGGTGGGCGGCAGCAACGGCGGACTGCTCATGGGTGTGATGCTGACCCGCTACCCCGAATTGTTCGGCGCCATCGTCTGCCAGGTGCCGCTGCTGGACATGAAGCGCTACCACCTGCTGCTCGCGGGCGCTTCGTGGATGGCCGAGTACGGCGACCCGGACAAACCGGAGGAATGGGAGTACATCGGCAAGTACTCGCCCTACCAGAACGCGCGCGCCGACCGCGCCTACCCTCCGATCCTGCTCACCACCTCGACCAGGGACGACCGGGTGCACCCCGGCCACGCCAGGAAGATGGCGGCGCTGCTGGAGGAGCAGGGCCACGAGTGCTGGTACCACGAGAACATCGAAGGCGGCCACGGCGGCGCCGCCGACAACAAGCAGTCGGCCTTCCAGGCGGCGCTGATCTACGAGTTCTTCACCCAGATGCTCTCATAGGGCGTCGGCAGGCAAATCCGGATGCTGCGCGGATTCGCCTGCACCGGGCTCGCGTGGTTTCTCCTGCGCCGGTGCCGCATCTGTCGCGCTGGTGATCTCGGCAACCGCTTCCACTTGCCGCAAAGGAGACAACAGCAGTACCAGCCCTGGTGCCACCAGCCCGGCAATCCCGGCCATCAGACCACCCCGCACGCCGAGCGCAGCGGCTGCGATTCCGCCGAGGAGCGCTCCCAGTGGCGCGGCCAGCGCCGAAAACCACCGCATCGACGCGTTGACTCGGGCCAGCGTCTCCGGTATCGATATCGTCTGCCTGAGGGTCCGCTGAACGACGTTGTAGCCGACCAGCGCCGTCATCACGACAAGCAAGCCGCTGGTCACGAGGACAGTCCGCCAAGCCTCCGGTACAGGTAGGACTGCCAAGGCGTAACCCGGCGCATACGCGATGGCGAAACAGAGCAGAGTCCGTCCATCGCCGAGCCGCCGCGTCAACCACAGCGCCATAGGTCCACCCATCAACCCTCCCAGCGACCCCACCGCGCCGACCAGCCCGATCACTGGGGGTTGCCAGCCGATATCCCTCGCAAGGAACACCAGCCACAGCGCCCCGATCCACGCCAGAAAGCAGTTGGTAGAAAGGTTCGCGAAAGCGATCCAGCGCAGATAGCGGTCTGTGACGACGTAGCGTAAGCCTTCCAGGACAAGTTTTGTCACGCTGGTGCGGCGAACCGAAGGTGACGGCGCTTCCGGCAACCGCAGAATCGTCAGCGCGACAGCGAGAACAGCCACCATGCCCACGGCAGCAGCAAGGGAAATGCTTGCACCGACGACCGCGAAAAACCAGCTTCCGGCCAGCGGACCGGCGAATTGCGCGAGAGATTCCGACACACGGGAAATGCTTGCACCGACGACCGCGAAAAACCAGCTTCCGGCCAGCGGACCGGCGAATTGCGCGAGAGATTCCGACACACCGAACTTCGCATTGGCCGACCTGAGTGCAGCATCGGGCACGATCATCGGCGTCACGCTCTGAAAGGCGACGACATTCACCATCCGCGCCGACTCGGTGCAGAAGGCCACAACGAGCAGCAGAGGGATCGTCGCTCCGTGGCTCACGCAGATGATCAGCGCTCCGGACCAGACCGCCAGCTCTACAACGTTGGCAAGGATCATCGAGCGCCAGCGCCCCAGCTTTTCGACGTAGGCCCCCGCGTGCAGGGTGATGAACACCTTCGGGAGCAGGCTCGCAGCGGCCAGAGCCGACATATCGGACGCGTCTGCGTGCAGTTCGGTCACCGCGAACAAGCCGAGGCCGAACGGTAGATATGCGCTACCGATTCCACCTACCGTCTGCGCCAGCCAGAAAGCATTGAACCGCTTTTTCCATTCAGCTCGCAACGCGATCGTCAAGATAGACCAACCGATCCAGCGATATTGATTCCGCTCCGTGGCGCGACGCTCTTCGTCATCGCGATCCAGGCGGCGCTGATCTACGAGTTCTCACCCAGATGCTGATCGGACGACGAGCGCGACCGGGGCTCAGCGGTCGCGCAACCACTTCTCGATCTGGTCGACGGTGCTGGTGTACTGCCGGATCCAGCCGTTGTGGCCCAGTGGTTCCGGCTGGCGCCAGCGCGTCACTTCCGCGTTGGGCAGCTTCTCCAGCAGGTGCTCGGCGGAGCTGGGCGGGGTGAGGTCGTCGCCGGTGATCGTGATGGACAGCACCGGGAGTTTCAGCCGCGCGATGCGCTCCTCGTAGTCGATGTCCGCGCCGACCGGGACGAACCGGCCGGTGCGCGCCAGCCGGGCCCAGTCGGAGATCAGCACCTTGGACTGGCGGCCGAAACCCATCGAGACCCGGTCGCCGGGCCAGAAGCCGGCCAGGTTGGCCGTCAGCGAGATCGCCGCGGTGCCGACCAGCATGCCCGGACCCGAAAGTCCCCGATAGCCACGGTAATAGGGGGTGCCGGAGGCGACCAGGATCAGCCCGCCGAGCCTGCCACGGACGCGCGCGGCGTACATGACGCCGAGCTGGCCGCCCATGCTGTGACCGAGCAGGTACGGCGTGCTGTCCGGGAACTGCTCGCGGACCACCTCGAGGATCGCCGGGAAGTCCACCGAGACCAGTTCGTGGTAGCCGAAGGTGCTGGCGGAGCTTGGCTTCGGCCTGCTGTCGCCGTTGCCGCGCAACTCGCCGATGGCCACGTCGAACCCGCGCGCGGCCAGTCCCGAGGCGAACAGTTCGTAGTAGCCCCCCGGAACGCCGAGCCCGGGCACGATCACCAGCACCGGCCGCGGCGTGTCCGGACCGACCGCGTGCCGGTGCGGACCCCCGGCGGGGATCAACCGCACCGGGACCGTTGTGCCGTCCGGCATCTGGATCGGAACTGTTTGCATCCCCGCAGGTTACCGCGCTCATCGCACCCGATCCCGCAGGCCGGGACGCTATGCGCGGACCGCGCCGATGATCACCCTGCTGAGCACCCGGATCACGTCGTCGAGCGGCGGGCGCGGCTCCGCGCCGCTCCACGAGTCGACCACATAGTTGACACCGCCGATGATGGCGAGCATCCGCATTTCGTAGTCGCCCGCGGGTATCTCACCGTGCAGGGCGGCGTCTTCGGCGGCGCCGGCCAGCAGCGAACCCCACTCCCGGCGCACCGCGAGACGGAACTTTTCCACCTTCGGGCCCGCGCCGACCACTTCCACCAGGGCGACGCGTGCCTTGCGCGGATCGGAACCGATGGATTCGACGTAGGCGCGAACCGCGGCGTCGATGACGTCCAGCGCCTTCGCGCCGGACTTCGCGTCCAACGCCTTCTTCACGGCGTCCCGCGACTCCCGGTCGATCTGCTCGTACAGCTCTAGGAGCAGGGACTCGCGACCGGTGAACTCCTCGTAGAACTGTCGCGAGGAGAGTCCGGCGTCCTTGCATATGGCGCCGACCGAACTGTTGGCGTAGCCGTCCCGCGCGAAGACCGTCAGGCCTGACTCCAGAAAACGCGCACGCCGCTGACGTTGCCGGTCCTCCACGGGTTGCCCGGCATACATTCGACCCGTATTCGCATCCTGTGACATTGGGGCAGACAATACAGAAGGGCCCGAACTCATCGTCACCGATCGGGCCCTTCGTTACAACCCTCGACCAATCTATGGTTAGCCGAAAGTTGGCTGAGCAGTTGCTACCTCATCAAATGGTCGCCGGACAGAAGCCCGGCGACCATAGTAGCTTGCGCACAAGCACTCTTTTCCACGGATCGAGCATTCGGCAACTCCGATCTGGGCCGTAGGAGATTTCTTGTCACTGGCTATTTGCCGGAACAGACGATACCTAGCAGCGTCGCGCTTGCGGGCTATTTTAGAGGGAAACTGTAGAATTTTTTGTTTCATTCCGATTCGTCGGTTACGGCAAGTTCGCCGGCTCCCACCGAACCGCCCAGCAATTCCGGCAGATCGACCACGGAATCGATGACGTGATCCGGCGCGCGGTCGGCCGACGCCAGCACGCCCGGCCGGAATTTGCCGGTGCGCACCAGCACGCCGGTCAACCCGACGTCTTGCGCCGCAAGCACATCCGAGTACAGATCGTCACCGATCATCACGACCTCCGCCGGCTCGAGGCGCATCAGCCCCGCGGCAGTCCGGAAACCGGGGGCCGCGGGCTTGCCCACCACCTGGATGCGGGCATTGCCCGCCGCCTCCAAGCCGGGCAGATACGCCCCCGCGTCGATACGCAATCCGTCCGCGGTCGCCCAGGTCAATCCGCTGTGCATGGCGACGACGGGCACGCCGTCCAGCATCAATTCCGCCACTCGGCTCAGTGCGGCATGGGTGAATTCCGCTCCCGCGCCGCCGATCACCACCACCTCCGGATGTTCCTCGTCGAGCCGGAGACCGGCGAGGTCGGCATCGATGTCGCCGTGGTTGAGCACCCAGACGGCGGCGCCGGGGTAGCGCCCGCGCACGAACTCCGCGGTGAGCCTTGCGGCGGTGATGATCTCGGCGGGTTCGACCTCGATACCCGCGCCGCACAGGCGTTCCGCGATCTCGGCGCAGGTACGCGAGGTGGTGTTGGTCAGAAACGCCCGGCGCAGTCCGCCCTCCCGGATCCGGCGCACCGCCGCGGCGGCGCCAGCGATCTCCCGCCAGGAGGTCACCAGGACGCCGTCGATGTCGTAGAGCACGCCTCGGCTCCGGACGCGGTCAGGCATGGCTTCAGCCTACGACCGACTCGCGAACCGGGCAGACCGACTTAAGGTGTTCCCATGACGGAGGCGCTGCTCTACGGACTCGGCACCGCCGTGCCGCTGATCCTGGGCGCCGCCATCGGATTGCGGTGGCGACTGCCAAAGGCGGTGCTCGCCTCCCTGATGGCCTTCGGCGCGGGCACGATGATCGCGGCGGTGTCCAGTGAGCTGTTCGAACCCGCCTTTCGCCAGAACGCGACGATCGCGGCGATCGCGCTGTTCGCGGGCGCGGGGGTCTACGTGGTGGCCAACCATCTCATCGAGAACAAACTCGGCCCGCGCGCGCTAGGCTGGGCGCTGATGCTCGGCGCGGTGCTGGACGGCGTCCCGGAGAACACGGCGCTCGGCGTCACGCTGGCCGGTGGCGGCGGACTGGTCCTGCTGGTGGCTGTGGCCGTGGGCAACGTGCCCGAGGCGATCAGCGGCGCCGCGCTGATGCGCGACCAGCACGGCGTGGCGCGGCACCGCACCCTCTGGCTGTGGACCGCGACCGGCGCGGTGCTCGTACTGGTCACGGTGCTCGGTAACATGTTGTCGGACCACTTGTCCCAGACCAACATCGGCGCGGTGCAAGCATTCGCGGGCGGCGCAACGATCGCGGTGCTGGCCGACTCCCTGATGCCGGAGGCCTACCGGGAAGGCGGTTGGTGGGTCGGAATGGCCACGGCAGCCGGGTTTCTGGTGGCCTTCATACTGCACTGACGCCGCGCATCGGCGACAGGCTCAACGCCGCGCGCCGCTGATGACCGCGTCCAGCAAGCCAGGGAAGCGCTGATTCAGATCCTCGCGCCGCAATTCGACCAGCCGGTTGCGGCCGGAGACGAAGGTCGTCGTCACGCCCGCGTCTCGCAGCACCTTCCAGTGGTGCGAAGCGGTCGCCGCCGTGATCTCCACGTCGAACTCTCTGATATTGCAGCTCAACGGTTCTCGTTCCCCGGCGAGCGCGCGCACCAGTTCCAGCCGCACAGGGTCGGCGAGCGCGCTCAGCACGCGGACCAGATCGATGTCGGCGGTACTCGGCTGCGGCAGCGGGCGCATCTCCATTCTCCGATCATTTGACAACAATCGAATTGTATCTCACCCTCATTCTATGATGCTTCGACAATCATCGAACAATCTCTACCGATCGCTCCTACCGCTCGCCGTGGGCACTTTCGTAGTCGGCACCGACGGCTTCGTGCTCAGCGGACTGCTTCCGCTGATCGCCGCCGACCTGCACGTCTCTATGTCCACCGCGGGGCAGCTGACCACGATGTTCGCCTGGACCTACGCCATCGCCTCGCCGCTGATCGCCGCGGCGACCGGATCCTGGGATCGGCGCGTGCTATTGGGCGGCGGCGCCGCACTCTTCGTGATCGGCATGATCGGGCAGGCCGCCGGGGAGAGTTTCGGCGTCATGGCCGCGGCGCGCGTCGTGGCGGCCATCGGGGCGGCGGCCTTCCAGGCCAACGCATTCGCCGTCGCGGGTGTCGTCGCCGATGACGCTCACCGGGGGCGGGCCCTGTCGATCGTGACAGCGGGCATCACGCTGTCCAGCGTCGCGGGCGTGCCGATCGGCATCTTCGCCGAGCGCTGGATCGGCTGGCGCGGCGTGCTGTGGGGCATCGCGCTCGGCGGAGCCATCGCCGCGCTGCTGGTACTGCTACTGCCGCGGGTGACCCTGCCGAGCACGGGACTGCGCGCCCGGATCGGCGTGCTGACCCGTCCGCCGGTGCTGCGGGTGCTGATCGTGACGACAACGCAGATCACCGCCGTCTACACCACCATCGTCTACCTGCCCGTGGTGGTCGCGGCATCGGTGCCGCAGAGCATGCTCGCCTGGCTGCTGCTGGCCATGGGCATCGGCCAGGTGATCGGCAACGCCCAGGCAGGGCGCGCGGTCGACCGCTACGGCCCGCAGCGCACGCTGACGGTGGGGCTCGCGGGCGCGCTGGTCGGCCTCGCCCTGCTCGGCGTGGCCGTCCATGCCGCGTGGGCGGTGTTCGTGGTGCTCGCCATCACCGGACTGTTCGGTTCGGCGATCCTGGTTCCGCAACAGCATCGCCTGTTCGGCATCGCCCATGACGCGCCCACCGTCGCCCTCGGCCTGAATGGATCGGCCATCTACCTCGGCGCGGGAATCGGTTCGATAGTCGGTGCGACCGTGCTGGATTCCTCCGGCAGCCAGTGGCTCCCGTGGACCTCCACGCTCATCGCATGCCTCGCCCTGGCCCTCGCGCTGCAGAAGGCCCCGTCCTCCGCCAAGAGTCCGGTCCCAGCATGACCTACCCGCCGGCGGCACGGCATCGACCCGCGCCGCCGGCCGCACAGCCCACTTCACTCCGCCGACGAGGCCACTGGTGACTCACCGACAGACGTGAGCCGCAGCCGACCGGGCGTCCTGGTGGCGGCTCCGATATCCCGCCCAGCACGGGTACGAAGCAGCGAGATGGCCGAGATCCGGGGACGCTCGGCATAGCCACGTCCTGGCTAAGCGGCGGGGCCTGGGCGGATCGAATCCAATCGGTCGGCGCAGCGAGTGAGCAAGTCCTGCAAGGTCGCTCGCTCGGCGTCGGTGAATTCCTCGGCCAGGGCGCGTTCGACGCGGACGGCGCGGGCATCCGCGTCGCGCATGACCGCCGCGCCCTCGTCGGTCAACGTTGTCTCCAGGACGTTCTTGTGCCACGGGTGCGGTGTGCGCTCGATGAGCCCGCGGTCCTGCAGGTTGCTCAGCACGGTGTTCATCGACGGCGGTGTGACGCCGCAGAGCCGGGCCAGGGCGGCGGCGGAGATACCGGGATTCTCGGCGAGGAACAGCAATGCGGCGTACTGGGGCACGGTCACGCCCGCCGGTTTCAACGCGGCGTTCTTGGCCGTGTTGAGGGATTGCTCGGCACGTTTCAGATACGAGCCGATCCGTTCGGCGGCGGGCATGGACGTCATAAGCGCATGGTATCCGGACGTTCATCCATTCGGACCTTGACCGACATTAGAGTTCTAACTTAAATTCGTGTCTGTTGCTCGATGTGAGCACATTCGACCGAATGATCTCTAAGAGGTAACCGATGCCCCACGCCCTGCCCCTCCGTCTGCTGTCGAGCCTGGCCGCAAGCAGCGTGTGTCTCGCGCTCGCCGCCTGCGGCACGAGCGACGCGCCGAGCACCGCCGTCCACACCGCCTACGAGCTGCCCGGCGACCGGGCCTACCCCGAGGGCATCGCGGTGGACGCGCGGACAGGAGATAGCTATGTCGGCTCCTACACCACCGGCGCCGTCTATCGCGCGACCCCGAACGCGCACCGAGCCGAGGTCTTCCTGCCCGAAGGCGCCGACAACCACAAGACCGCCAACGGCTTGAAGGTCGACGCGGCCGGACGGCTGTGGGTCACCGACTCGACCACCGGAGTCGCGGTGTACGACATCGCGACCCGCGCGCTGCTCGCCGACTTCACCGTGCCCGGAAGCGAGCCCCGCTTCGTGAATGATCTCGCCATCACCCCGGACGGCACGGCGTATCTGACCGACAGCACACGGGCGGTCGTCTATCGCGTGACACCCGACCAACTGGCCGCCGCCAGGGCGCAGGGTGGGCGAGCCGAACTGACCCCGCAGTTCGACCTGCACTCCGTGCTGCCGCCGATCGAGCCGGGCGGCTTCAGCCTCAACGGCATCGTCGCCGATCCGGCAGGCCGCTATCTGCTCACGGTCGACATGCCGCGCGGCGATTTGTACCGCATCGCGCTCACCCCGGAATCGACGCCGATCCGCAAGGTGACCTTGCGCGGTGGCGATCTGCGTCAGGGCGACGGCCTGGAACTGCGCGACAACACGCTGTGGGCCGCGCACAACACGACCAACACCATCAGCCGCTGGACCCTCTCCGACGACGGCACCACGGCCACGCTCGCGCAGCAACGCACCGACGAAGCCCTGTCCATCCCCACGACCCTGGCCCGCGCCGGTGACCGGATCCTGATCGTCTCCTCCCAATTCGACAAGGGTGGCCCGATGGGCCCCGGCACCCCGAAGACGCCCTTCACCGTCGTCACCCTCGACGGCATCTGACACCGAAACGCCGGAAGCCGGCCCACCTCGCGGTGGACCGGCTTCCGGTTCGAAATATGTTGCCGGGTGGCCGGACTCAGAAGTCCATGCCGCCCATGCCACCGGTCGGGTCGCCGACGGGAGCGGCGGCCTTCTCCGGCTTGTCGGCGACAACGGCCTCCGTGGTCAGGAACAGAGCCGCGATCGAGGCCGCGTTCTGCAGCGCCGAACGGGTGACCTTGACCGGGTCGGCGACACCGGCGGCCAGCAGGTCCTCGTATTCGCCCGAGTCGGCGTTCAGGCCGTGACCCGCGGGCAGGTTGGCGACCTTCTCGGCGACCACGCCGGGCTCGAGGCCCGCGTTGAACGCGATCTGCTTCAGCGGAGCCGACAGCGCGACCCTCACGATGTTCGCGCCGGTGGCCTCGTCACCGGTGAGCTTCAGCTCCTCCAGCGCCGGAGCCGACTGCAGCAGGGCCACGCCACCACCGGCGACGATGCCCTCCTCCACGGCAGCCTTCGCGTTGCGGACGGCGTCCTCGATGCGGTGCTTGCGCTCCTTGAGCTCCACCTCGGTGGCCGCGCCCGCCTTGATCACCGCGACACCGCCGGCCAGCTTGGCCAGACGCTCCTGCAGCTTCTCCCGGTCGTAGTCCGAGTCGGAGTTCTCGATCTCGCTACGGATCTGCGCGACCCGGCCCTTGATCGCCTCCGGGTCGCCCGCGCCCTCGACGATGGTGGTCTCGTCCTTGGTGACGACGACCTTGCGCGCCTGGCCGAGCAGCTCGAGGCCGGCGTTCTCCAGCGACAGGCCGACCTCTTCGCTGATGACCTCGCCACCGGTCAGGATGGCGATATCGGCCAGCTGAGCCTTGCGGCGGTCACCGAAGCCGGGAGCCTTCACGGCGACCGACTTGAAGGTGCCGCGGATCTTGTTGACCACCAGGGTGGACAGGGCCTCGCCCTCGACGTCCTCGGCGATGATCAGCAGCGGCTTGCCCGCCTGGATGACCTTCTCCAGCAGCGGCAGCAGGTCCTTGACGGTGGAGATCTTCGAGGCGACCAGCAGGATGTACGGGTCCTCGAGGACCGCTTCCTGACGCTCCGGGTCGGTGACGAAGTAGCCGGAGATGTAGCCCTTGTCGAAGCGCATGCCCTCGGTGAGCTCCAGCTGGAGACCGAAGGTGTTGCTCTCCTCGACGGTGATGACACCTTCCTTGCCGACCTTGTCCATGGCCTCGGCGATCAGCTCACCGATGGACGGGTCGCCGGCCGAGATACCGGCGGTGGCGGCGATCTGCTCCTTGGTCTCGACCTCCTTGGCGGTGTCGAGCAGCTTGGCGGTGACGGCCTCGACGGCCTTCTCGATGCCGCGCTTCAGGCCCAGCGGGTTCGCGCCGGCCGCGACGTTGCGCAGACCCTCGCGCACCAGCGCCTGGGCGAGCACGGTCGCGGTGGTGGTGCCGTCGCCCGCGACGTCATCGGTCTTCTTGGCGACTTCCTTGACCAGCTCGGCGCCGATCTTCTCGTACGGGTCCTCCAGCTCGATCTCCTTGGCGATGGACACACCATCGTTGGTGATCGTGGGGGCGCCCCACTTCTTCTCCAGGACAACGTTGCGACCCTTGGGGCCCAGCGTCACCTTGACCGCGTCGGCGAGGCTGTTCAGACCCCGCTCGAGGCCGCGGCGGGCCTCTTCGTCATACGCAATTGTCTTGGCCATGGCGTTGTTGAGATCCTCCATGTGTATGGCTGACACACAGGACGACCGCCGGTTGGGTCGCCCCAGTTACGCTGGCCAGGTTCGGTGCCCGCGACGGACGACCGAGGGTGTCTAGGGAACCCGGTCTCACCGTCCCGACCTGGCACTCACAGGTCGAGAGTGCCAAGAGCATTTTTAGCACTCAGGGGTGCCGAGTGCAAGGTCCGCGCGGGCTAGGGGCGGTCGTCGACACGGAGCACCAGCGCGACGAACGCGTCGGTACGGCGTTCCTCCGGCGTGCGGGGCTCGCCATCCTCGACGGTGACGAGCTCGGCGTCGTGCAGCAGCAACTCCGCCTCCACCCGCATGATGGCGCGAATGAACGGCGGGGCGACGTCGGGCGGCAGGTCGCCGTTCACCACGTAGCTGCCGTCCGGTTGGGACTCGGTGGACACATACGAAAGCGCGCGCAGCAGATCTGCGCGCCGTTCCCCCGCTATTAGGTCGGAATCCGTTTCATCCGCCATTGCTATAGCTTAGCCGCCAGCGGTTCACATCTTCGGCCGGACGATTCGCGCCGCCCGGCGCCGACGATGAAAGCGCAGGTCACAGCACCCCTCCTGGGAACAGGGGGGACTAGGCACCGCGCCGAGGCGGCCGGGGCGGCGTAGATTCCGGGTAGACCATGATCAACCTCAGCCCGGAAGGGGACGCGGGTGGACGACCTGCCGTTCGATTCGCTCTACCGGCACGGCTTCGCCCGGGTGGCGGTCGCGGTACCCCGGGTCCGGGTGGCCGACCCCGCCTACAACGTGGAACAGACCGTCGAGCTGGCCGCACAGGCCGCGGCGGCCGGGGCGGTGCTCACGGTGTTCCCCGAGCTGGGCCTCTCCTCCTACACCGCCGACGACCTGTTCCACCAGGACGCGCTGGACTCGGCGGTGGGGGCGGCGCTCGCCAGAGTGGTCGCGGCGAGCACGGACATCGACACGGTGCTCGTGGTGGGCGCGCCGCTGCGGGTCCACCATCGGTTGTTCAACTGCGCGATCGCGATCTGCCGGGGCATCGTGCTCGGCGTGGCGCCGAAGAGCTACCTGCCGAACTATCGGGAGTTCTACGAGAAGCGTCAGTTCGCGGCGGCGCGGGAGGCGCTGGAGGATCACGTCACCGTCGCCGGGCACCGGGCGCCGTTCGGATCCGACCTGTTGTTCCGCGCGAGCAATCTGGACGACTTCGTCTTCCACCTGGAGATCTGTGAGGACGGCTGGGTTCCCTTGCCGCCCAGCGGCTTCGCCGCGCTGGCCGGGGCGACCGTGCTGATCAACCTGTCCGCGAGCAACATCGTGATCGGCAAGGCGGACTACCGGCGGTCGCTGTGCACCTCGCATTCGGCGCGCTATCTCGCGGCGTACCTGTACTCCGCCGCGGGGACCGGCGAGTCGACCACCGACCTCGCCTGGGACGGCCAGGCGCTGATCTGCGAGAACGGCGACCTGCTCGCGGAGGGCGAGCGGTTCTCCGATCATCCTCAGCTGGTCACCGCCGACCTGGACCTGCGCCGCCTCGCCGCGGACCGGCTGCGCACCACCAGCTTCGCCGACAACGTGCACGACCACCGCGACCGGCTGACCTCGCTGCGGCACATCGACGTGCGGCTGCCCGTCCCCGAGGCCCCGGTCGCGCTGGAGCGCGAGCTCGCGCGCTTCCCCTACGTCCCCGCCGACCCCGCCTTGCGCAACGAGCGCTGCGCCGAGGTGCACCACATCCAGGTGGAGGGCTTGAGCACGCGATTGCGCGCCACCGGCACGCAGCGCGTGGTGATCGGGGTCTCCGGCGGCTTGGACTCCACGCAGGCGCTGATCGTGGCGGCCAAGACGATGGACCGGCTCGGCCTGCCCCGGGAGAACGTCCTCGCCTACACCATGCCCGGCTTCGCGACCAGCACCAGGACCAGGACCGACGCGCACCGCCTGATGGCCGCCCTCGGCGTCACGGCGCGCGAGATCGACATCACCCCATCGGCCACGCAGATGCTGCGCGACATCGGCCATCCAGCCGCCGACGGCGCGCCGGTGTACGACATCACCTACGAGAACGTGCAGGCGGGCGAGCGGACCTCGCACTTGTTCCGGCTGGCCAATATGCACGGCGCGCTGGTGGTCGGCACCGGCGACCTCAGCGAACTCGCGCTGGGCTGGTGCACGTTCGGCGTCGGCGACCACATGGCGCACTACAGTGTGAACGCGTCGGTGCCCAAGACGCTGATCAAGTACCTGATCGCCTGGGCGGTGGACACCGAGCAGTTCGGCGCCGAAGCGAACGAGGTGCTCTCTTCGATCCTGCGCACCGAGATCTCGCCGGAGCTGATTCCGCACGAGGACTCCTCCGCGCCGGCCCAGAGTTCCGAGGCGACCGTCGGCCCGTACGAATTGCAGGACTTCCACCTCTACTACCTGTTGCGCTTCGGCTACCTGCCCAGCCGCATCGCCTACCTGGCCTGGCACGCCTGGTCCGATCCGGCGACCGGCCGCTGGCCCGATCTGGTCCCCGCCGACCAGCGCAACGCCTACGACCTCGCCACCGTCAAGCACTGGCTGGGCGAGTTCCTGCGCCGCTTCGTGCAGACCAGCCAGTTCAAGCGCTCGACGCTGCCGAACGCGCCGAAGGTCGGCTCCGGCGGCTCGCTCTCGCCGCGCGGCGACTGGCGCGCGCCGAGCGACGCGTCCGCGGCTGCCTGGCTGGACGAGCTCGCCCGCAACGTGCCGGATGCCTGACCGGCGCGGTGTCCGACGCCCCGGATAGGGCCCGACGCACCCCTGCCTATGGTGGCTGCGTGAGTGAGAGATCCGGCTGGGATGCCATCGATGGTGCGTTGCGGCCGCTGTACGGCGACATCGAACCCTTCCATTGGGCCTCCGACCACCCGTGGTCGCTGGGCGGGTCCGACCCTCTCGACGGGATCAGCGCCTACTCCCGCACCGATCCGGTGCCGCACTGGCACTACGTCAGTTATGGGATGACCGAGCTGTACGAGAAGGAGTGGGACAACCCGGCGGAGTCCGGCTGGGGCTTCGAGTTCACCTTCCGCTTGGCGCGCGGGCCCGAGGACACCGAACCGCCCGCCTGGCCGACGAACTTCATGCAGAACCTCGCCCACTACGTCTTCCAGTCCGGCAAGTGGTTCGAACCGGGGCACACCATCAAGACGAACGGGCCGATCGCGGCCGGCCACGCGGACTGCACCAATCACGCGGTCTGCTTCACGACGGACCCGGAACTGGGCGCCATCGACAGCCAGCACGGCCGCGTGTCGTTCCTGCAGATCGTCGGGTTGACCATGCGGGAATACCGTGCGGCGCAAGGCGGGCGCGCCCTCGCACTGCTCGCCGAGCTGGAACCGCGACTACCCCTTTTCATCACCGACATCCACCGCGAGCCGTTGGTTCCCGAGCCGAAGCCGCAAGCCCTCTGGCCCCGATGGGGCGGCGGTCTGGCCGGACGAGGGTGATCACGCCGCCCGCGTCGCGTGGTGTGCGACCGGAACGGCCGGGTGTGGTCCGCGGATACCGGCTCCCCGCGTGCGCAGCGCCCGGCGATGGCGCGCCCGCGCGGCGTGCGCGCACCGCAATCCGTTGACGACGTTGCGAATCTCCTGCGCGGCAACCGATCGCCGGGCCACGCCGATCACCAGCAAGAGCACCGCGAGGGCGAGCGCGGTCCGCGCACGGAACTTCCCGTCGCCCATCGGAATCAGGACTTCTCGGTCTTGATAACCGCGAGCAGCTCGCCCAGATGCGCTTCGGCGCTCGCCTTGTCGACGCCGAGATCACTGAGCAGACCGGCGCCGTTCTCCTGTTCCAGCAGCGCCAGCAGCATGTGCTCGGTGCCGATGTAGTTGTGCCCCAGCCGAAGCGCCTCACGGAAGGTGAGTTCCAGGACCTTCTTGGCCTCCGCGCCGAACGGGATCAGCGCGGGGACGTCCCCCTCGGCCTGCGGCAACGACGCGGAAGCGGCGGCGGAGATCACGTCGACGGACACGCCTTGGTGGAGGAGTTCGTGCACCGCGAGACCTTGGGGTTCGGTGAGCAACCCCAGCACCATGTGCCCGAGGGAGATCTCCCGGTTGCCCGCGGTACGCGCGGCCTCCTGCGCCGCCATCACGACCGCCCGCGCTCGCGGTGTGAAACGGGCGAAGCCCGCGTTCGGGTCCATGGCCGCCGCGGCGGCCGGATCGGGCACCTTGGGCACGAACCGCTTCTGCGCGGCCTGCTTGGTGACGCCCATGCTGGCGCCGATATCGGTCCACGAGGCGCCGGAGCGCCGGGCTTGGTCCACGAAGTGGCCGATCAGGTGGTCGGCCACTTCACCCAGGTGATTCGCCACGACGACGGCATCGGACAGTTGTTCGAGCACATTGTCGGGGCGGGCTTTCTTGATGCCGTCGATCAGGTCGTCGAGGCGGAGTTGTTCGGTCATGCGTCAACCATAAGTTGACGACGACTCACCGTCAACCGTTAGTTGACGATTCGATTCACGGGCGCGCCGACCAGGCCGCGCCGCGCACGATGCGTTCCTTCACCCATGCGGCCGTGCGTCCGGTCAGCACCGTCCTGGCCGGTGCGTCGTCGGCGCGCACCGCCTGGACGACCCCATCTCCGCGGCCCAGGCTGAGGCACTGGAGCACATAGCGGAACCGCAGCTCCTTCGGCTCACGACCGCGCATCCGGGCGACGGCGGCGTCCGCCGCGTGCTTGCCGGTCGGCAGCGCGGTGGCACACGCCATGCGCAGTTCGCGTCCGCCCGGCCCCGCGACCACGGCGGCGTCACCTGCGGCGAAAACGTCCGGGTGCGACACCGAACGCAAGGTGGCGTCGGTGCGCACCCGACCGTCGGAATCCACCGCCAGACCGGAGCGGGCGGCGAGGTCGGGCACCCGGAAGCCGGTGGTCCACACCGTCGCGGCGGCCGCCACCAGTGATCCGTCAGCCAAGCGCGGCCCCTCGGCCGTCACCTCGATCACCTTGGCGCCGGACCGGATCTCGACTCCGAGTCGCTCCAGCGTCCGCGTGATGTGCGCCTGCGCCCGCGCCGACAGCCAGGCGCCCGGCTCCTCCGATCCGAGCAGCACCACCCGGGACTCCGGATGCGATTCGGCCAGTTCCGCCGCCAGCTCGATGCCGGTGGCGCCGGCGCCGACGATCGCCACCGGTCCGCCCGCCAGGGCCAGACCGCGCACGTCTTCCTGCGTGGCGACCGAAAAGGCGTGTTCGGCGACGCCGGGAACGCTCGCGAGATCGGCGACGCTACCGAGGGCGTAGATCAAAGTGTCGTAATCGAGCGCGGGCGCACTGTCGAGCACCACCCGACGCGCGACCGTATCGATCTCCGTCGCCAGGGCCTGCACGAAGCCGATGCCCTTGCTTTCCAGTGTCTCCCGCAGATCCCATGCCGCGATCCGCTGCCCGGCCGCCTGCTGATGCAGCCGTACCCGCTCGACGAAGGACGCGTGCGCGTCCACCACGGTGATCCGAGCGTCCCGCGCCGTGCGAGCGAGCCTGCGGGCCGCCGCCAGTCCCGCGTACCCCGCGCCGAGAACGACGATCCGATGCTGTCCGGTCATTGCTGAGGCTCCTTTCGATCGGCCCATCAACACTCAGACCGGACAGGGCCCCGATCCCTGACACACCGGTGTCGTGAAGCGCGTCACAGCGGACGGCGAAGCCGGTCCGGCAGTGTGCCCACCGCGTCACCCGACCCGCTCGCCCCGGCGAAATAGGCGAGCTTGTCCGGATTCACGATCAACCGCAGCGCGGTGACCGCGCCGTCGGCCACGTCCACCGCGACCACGACCAGCGGCGCACCGTCCACCCGCGCGACCGCGGCGGGCGCGCCGTTGACCTCCTCCACGACCAGCCGCATGCCGGGCACCTCCCAGCGCAGGAGCCCGACGAGGTACCGCGCCACCCGCGCCGCGCCCTGCACGGGGCGTCGCGCCGCGTTCACCTTGCCGCCGCCGTCGGCCGTCGCGCTCACGTCGGCGGCGAGCATCCGCTCCAGCGACGCGACGTCGCCGTCGCGCGCCGCCTTCATGAACCGCTCGATCAACTCGCGGGCATGGTCGGGCGTGATACCGAAGCGGGGGCGACCCTCTCGTACGCGCAGGGCCGCCCTGCGGAAGATCTGCTGCGAGTTCGTCTCGGTGATGTCGAGCATGTCGGCGATCTCGCGGTGCGCGTATCCGAACGCCTCGCGCAGCACGAACACCCCGCGTTCGATCGGGGTCAGCCGCTCCAGCGCGGTCAGCAGCGCGAGCGAGACCTGTTCGCGCTCCTCGACGGTCTCCAGCGGTCCGAGCTCGCCGCGCGCGGTCGGCACCGGTTCGGGCAGCCACGGCCCCACGTAGCTCTCCCGCCGGGCCCGCGCCGAAACCAGCCAGGTGCGGCACAGATTCACCAGCGCGGTGGTCAACCAGGCCTCGGCGGAGCGGATACCGCCGCGGTCGGCGCCGTCCCAGCGCAGATAGGTCTCCTGCACCGCGTCCTCGGCCTCGCTCGCCGAGCCGAGCATCCGATAAGCGAGCGCGAACAAGCGCGGTCGATGCCCCTCGAATTCCCGCAAACCGTCCGGCTCCATACGCACCTTCCTCCACCCGCCCGACGGAATGACCGTACCGCTCCCAGCGCAGCGCGCGGAGGTGCCGGTGCGCCGATCCGGCGACACGGCGCAGTGGCACGGCGGACCGGAAGCGACCGCTCCGGAAGCCGCCGCTAGAACTCAGCGCGCGGCGGCCCATCACCGTTCTGGCGTTGCTTCGCCCCAGGTCGGCGCAGCCGCAGACGGGCCGAGCCGCGGATCGCCGGACGCGGGATGGCCGGACGCGGAATCGCCGGACGACGGATGGCGGTCAGCCGCCGGTCCGCCCGTCGTTGCGCACGCCGCTCGGCGGGTTTGTGCGTCCAGGTCTCCGGACGCGCGGCCACCCAGCGCTGGGAATGCCAGGCGAACGGGATGTGGCCCAGATACAACGCGACCAGCACCAGCAGCAGCACGATCGGATACGTGACCAGCGCCGCGGCGGCGAGCGCGACCAGCACCAGCAGCCCGGCCGCGGCCTGCGGCGCCACCGACACCGATTTCATGGCCAGCGTCGGGATGGTGCTGACGCACAGCGCGGCCGAGAACACCGCCCACGCCGCCACCTCGTAGAAGCCGACCCACCAGCCGTCGCCGAACTGCACGAACAAGGCCACCGGCACCATCGCGATGAGCGCGCCCGCCGGAGCGGGCACACCGACGAAGTACTCCCGCGACCAATCCGGCCGGGTGTCGTCGTCCATCAAGGTGTTGAACCGGGCCAGGCGCAGCACGATGCTGACGGCGAACAGCAGCGCGACGATCCAGCCGACGCTGTTGCTGCTGAGCAGGGTCACGTACAGCACCAACGCGGGGGCGACCCCGAAGGAGATGGCATCCGACAACGAGTCCAGCTCGGCGCCCATCTTCGTGGTGGCGTCGAGCATTCTGGCCAGCCTGCCGTCGAGGGTGTCCAGCACGGCCGCCGCGCCGATCATGGCCAGCGCGATACCGAGTTTGCCGTCGAGGCCGAATTTCACCGCCGACAGCCCGGAGCACAGCGCCAGGATGGTGACGATGCTGGGCAGCAGCCGGATGGGCCGCCGCCTGCGCCGCTGGGTGGGTACCGCCGCTTCCATCACGCGTCAGCGGATGTGCCGAGCACGGCGAGCACTGTCTCGCCGCCGATGGTGCGCTGGCCGGGCTGCACGAGCAGTTCGGTGCCCGCCGGGAAGTAGGTGTCGACCCGCGAGCCGAAGCGGATCAGACCGTAGGTGTCGGCGATGGTCAGCACGTCGCCGACCTGGGCGTCGCAGACGATCCGGCGCGCGAGCAGCCCGGCGATCTGCACCACGACGACCTGGTCGCCCTCCGGCGTCTGGAGCACCATGCTGTTGCGCTCGTTCACCGAGCTCGCCTCGGGCAGGTCGGCGGAGCGGAATTGGCCGGGCTGGTGCAGCACGGTGCGCACGACGCCGGAGACCGGTGTGCGCTGCACGTGGACGTCCAACACGGACAGGAAGATGCTCACGCGCGGCAGCGGCGCGTCGCCGAGACCCAGCTCGGCGGGGGGAGCGGCCGTGTCGACCAAGGCGATCTCGCCATCCGCCGGGGCGACAACGACGCCCGGCCGGTTCGGCGGCACGCGATGCGGGTGACGGAAGAAGGTCGCACAGGCCGCAGCGGCGAAGAGTCCGGTGCGCCGCACCCATTTGCGCTTGCCGCCGACTACGGCGACCGCCAAGGGTGCGGCGACGAACGGAAGCCCGGCGGGATGCAACGGAGGGATCGCGTTGCGGACCAGATCGACGACGTGGCCGACTCCGGTGCGTTCAGGCGTGCCGGGCGGGGTGGGACGGCGGGCCACAGGCTCCTCTTTCGTGCTCGATGCAGACGGTTTGCGCCATATCGACGATAGGACCGGCGCAAGCGTTCACACCTTACGGGAAAGGAGCCTGTGGCACTCGGGGTCAGGACCTGACTCGGGCGCCGGTGACCAGTCGAACCAGGAACAAAAGGATGACCGCGCCACCCAGGCAGGTGAAGAAGCTGAACCACAGGCCGCCGCCTTCGACGTCGACTCCCAGCACCTTCAGCAGGAACCCGCCGAGCAGGCCGCCGATCACCCCGACGACGATATTGAGCAGAATGCCCTGTTGAGCATCTGTCTTCATGATCTTGCTCGCTATCCAGCCGGCAAGACCGCCGATGATGATCCATCCGATAATCCCGAGACCGAGCATTTTGTCCTCGCATTCAGTTGGGCCACGCCTCGTGCAGCAGTGGCGTGCTTCGATGTGATACCCACCGATTGTCGGAATACGCGCGGCAGATGAGCGACTTTCAAGCTAATATGAGGAAGCCTCATGTCTGTTCGCCAATGGACAGTGGCTGATGAGGGACCGATTTCGATGCTTCGGGGCACCCCCGGCGGCGTCGCCGCAGGTACATAGGAGACGCAGATGGCTGCTCGAATCGCCCAGACCACCGGCGCTGAGCACACGGCGATCCTCGGGCTCGGCGTTTACCGCCCTGCTCGAGTGGTCACCAACGACGAGGTGGCCGGCCCGATCAACTCCAGCGACGAGTGGATCAGGACCAGGTCGGGAATCAGAACCCGCCGGTTCGCCGACGAGTCCGAGACGATCCAGAGCATGAGCGTCGCGGCCGCGCGCGGCGCGCTGGAATCCTCCGGTATCGCGGTCGACCAAGTCGATTGCGTGATCGTTGCTACATCCACCCACCTGTTGCTGACGCCGGCCGCCGCCCCGCGCATCGCCACCGAACTCGGCATGAACGGCTCCGCCGCCTTCGACGTCTCGGCCGGGTGCGCGGGCTTTTGCCACTCGATCGCGCTGGCGTCGGATCTGGTCCGGGCGGGCACCGCTTCGCACGTCCTCGTGATCGGCGTGGAGAAGCTGACGAACACGGTCAACCCGAAGGACCGTTCCACCGCCTTCCTCTTCGCCGACGGCGCGGGCGCGGTGATCGTCGGCCCCTCCGACGAACCGGGCATCGGCCCCACCGTTTGGGGATCGGACGGTACCCAGCACCACGCCATCCGGCAGGACAAGGACTGGATGGAGTTCTTCCACGAGATCGACGAGAAGGGCTTGGACGCGGTGCGGCCCTATCTGGCCATGGAGGGCACCGCGGTGTTCCGGTGGGCCGCGCACTCGCTGGAGAAGGTGTGCCGCGACGCCATCGACCGCGCGGGCCTGTCCCCCGAGGACCTGGACGCGATGATCCCGCACCAGGCCAACGGCCGGATCATCGAGATCATGGCCAGGGTGCTGAAGCTGCCCGAGCACTGCGCGCTCGCCAACGACATCGAGGAGGCGGGCAACACCTCGGCCGCCTCGATCCCGCTGGCCATGGAGGCGCTGCTGCGCAAGGGTGAGTCCAAGCCGGGCGACACCGCGCTGCTCATCGCGTTCGGCGCAGGCCTGTCCTACGCGGCTCAGGTCGTGACCCTGCCGAACTGGAAGTGACGCTGCACTCGCCGCAGCCGGGTCACCACATCTCGTGGACCGGCCGCGGCGAGCACCGCGCGCGGCGCCCCGCGCTCAGGCGCCGGCTTCGACCGCCGCTTTGACCTTGCCCAGCGTCTCGTTCATGCCGCGCACCAACGCCTCCTCGAACGGGATCTCGCCGCCGAGCGCGGCCTCGATCGCCTTGCGGGAGAACCAGGTGGTGCCGTTGGGCACGTCCCGCCGCTCGACCAGCCGCGTGCCGGACTCGGTCGGCTCCAAGGTGTAGCTCCACACCGTCCGGTTCTCGGTGATCCGGAACGCGAACGCCTGGTTCGGCTCGAACCGCACGATGCGGGACGTGGTCGGCCAGAATTTCTTGCCGTCGCGATTGAGGTTCAACGTCCAGGTGCCCGCCGCGAGGGAGCCGAGCGGCACCATGCGCACGCACTGCGGACTGAACTCCCGCATCCGCTTCAGATCGGCGATCACCGCCCACACCTGCTCCGGGGGCGCGGAGATGTCGATGCTGGCTTCGAGATTTTTCGGCAACGCTGCCTCCGGGATACGAGCGACGGACCGACGACCATCCGTCCGAGCGCGATGTGACGAGTCGCGCACATTTTAAACGCGCCGACAGTTGCGTCACATTTTCGCTACTCGCGCACCGGCCGGTGTAATGATCGGCGCACAATAACGGATACATGAAGCACAGACACCGCCTCCAACATTTCGGCGTCCCAACGTGAGGTGATCGGCCGTGAAACTGCGCTCCCTGCTCCATCGTCGACCAGCGGACCCGGTTCCGCTGCTTCCCGCCATCGCCCCCGAGGACGGGCGAAAAGCGCACGGCGCGTCGGTCTTTCCGCCACGTAGTGTTCGCGGGGCCGCACAGGAAGAACGCTTGGAGCGTCTGCTCACCCCGCGTGAGCTCGATATCGTCTTGCACCATCGGCTCTGAGCCCTCGGCGAACGCCCACGACAGACCGCGCCGCGAGGCTCCATACTCGACAGGTGACTTCACCCGCTGCCACGAAACCGGCCATCCTGAGCGTCGACGACGACCCGGGCGTCTCCCGGGCGGTCGTCCGCGACCTGCGCCGCCGCTACGGCGCCGATTACCGGATTCTGCGCGCGGAATCGGGTCCGCAGGCCCTGGACGCGCTGCGTGAGATGAAGCTGCGCGGGCAGCCGGTCGCCGTGTTGATCGCCGACTATCGGATGCCGGGCATGGACGGCATCGAATTCCTCGAGCAGGCGATGGACCTGCACCCCTACGCGCGCCGCGTGCTGCTGACCGCCTACGCCGACACCAATGCCGCGATCGACGCGATCAACGTCATCGACCTCGACCACTATCTGCTCAAACCGTGGGACCCGCCGGAGGAGAAGCTCTATCCCGTGCTCGACGGGCTGCTCGACGCGTGGCGCAGCAGCGAGCATCGGCCCGTCACCGAGACCAAGGTGGTCGGCAATCGCTGGTCGCCGCGGTCGTCGCAGGTGCGGGAATTCCTCGCCCGCAACCAGCTCCCCTACCGGTGGTACCTGGCCGACGAGCCCGAGGGCGCGCGCCTGCTGGAAGCGGCGGGCGCCGACCCCGAGCGCTGTCCGGTGGTGATCACTTCCGCGGGCGACGCGCTCGTGCAGCCCACCGACAGCGAACTGGCCCAGAACGTCGGCCTGACCGTCGACCCGGCGGGCGAGTTCTACGACCTGATCGTGGTGGGCGGCGGTCCCGCCGGTCTCGGCGCGGCGGTCTACGGTGCGTCCGAGGGGCTGCGCACCGTGCTCGTGGAGCGGACCGCCACCGGCGGCCAAGCGGGGCAGAGCTCGCGCATCGAGAACTATCTCGGCTTCCCCGACGGCTTGTCGGGGGCGCAGCTTGCCGACCGGGCCCGGCGGCAGGCGGCGAAATTCGGCGCCGAAGTGATCACCACGCGCGAGGTGGTGGGGCTGGAGGTGAACGGGTCCGCGCGCACCGTGCGGTTCGCCGACGGCGGCAAACTGTGCGCGCACACCGTGATCATCGCGACCGGCGTCGACTACCGCCGCCACCCGGCTCGGGGCGTCGACGACTTCACCGGGCGCGGCGTCTACTACGGATCGGCGATGACCGAAGCGTCCGAGTGCGCCGATCACGAGGTCTACATCGTCGGCGGGGCGAACTCCGCCGGTCAGGCCGCGGTGTTCCTGTCCCGCAACGCGCGCACCGTGCACCTGGTGGTCCGGGCCGATTCGCTGGAACAGTCCATGTCGCACTACCTCATCCAGCAGATCGCGCAGATCGCGAACATCGAGGTGCACACCAACACCGAGGTGATCGCCGCCGACGGTGACGATCACCTGCAGCAGATCGTGCTCCGCAACAACAAGTCCGGCGCCGAGGAGAAGGCCGACGCGGAGCGGCTGTTCCTGTTCATCGGCGCGGCGCCGCAGACCGATTGGCTCGACGGCGTCGTCATCCGTGACGGCGCCGGTTACGTGCTCGCCGGGCCCGACCTGATGGTCGAGAGCGCGCGCCCCGCGGGCTGGGAGCTATCCCGGCCACCGCATCACCTCGAAACCAGCGTGCCCGGCGTGTTCGTGGCGGGCGACGTGCACGCCGAGTCGGCCAAGCGCGTCGCCTCCGCCGTCGGCGAGGGCGCCATGGCCGTCATGCTCGTGCACCGCTATCTCGCGTAACCAGGAGGCCGCAGATGACTTCGAACCAGACCGCGGACCGCAGCAGCAGGTCGGTGTGCGACCCCGCCGAGCTGCGCACCCTGTTCCTGTTCGAGAAGCTGAACGACGAGCAGCTGGAATGGCTGTGCGCCGACGGCCGGATCGAGACGATCGAACCCGGTGTCGTCTTCCGCGAAGGCGAACCGGCCACCTGTTTCTACGTCTTGATGGATGGCGAGCTGATCCTCACCAAGCAGTCCGGCGGCGCGGAGATCGAATTGGTACGCACCGAGCATCACGGCGCCTACGCGGGCGCTTGGATGTCCTACATCGGCGACAAGGTCGACCAGACCTACAGCGGGACGATGCAGGTGACGCGGCCGACGCGGTTCTTCGTGCTGGACGCCGAGATCTTCGCCCGGATGATGCACGAGTGGTTCCCGATGGCCGTGCACCTGCTCGAAGGGGTGTTCTTCGGCAACCGCAACACCAACGCGCGCATCGGTGAGCGCGAACGACTGCTCGCGCTGGGTTCGCTGTCGGCGGGCCTCACCCACGAGCTCAACAACCCGGCCGCCGCCGCGGTGCGCGCCACCGCGGGCCTGCGCGAGCGGGTCGCGGGCATGCGGCACAAGCTCGCCATGATGGCGGAGGGCAAGTTCGATCCGTCGTCCCTGGGTTCCTTGGTGCGCCTGCAGGAGGAGGCCGCCGCCCAGGTCGCGAAGGCACCGGAGCTGACGCCGCTGGAAGCCGCCGATCGCGAGGACGTGCTCGGCGAATGGCTGGAGGACCACGGGATCACCGACGGCTGGAACCTCGCGCCGAACTTCGTGCAGGCCGGGTTCGACACCGACTGGCTGGAGCGGGTGGCCGCCACCCTGGACGGCTCACCGGAGCAGGTGTTCCAAGGGGCCATCCGCTGGCTGAACTACACCATCGAGACCGAGCTGCTGATGAACGAGATCGCCGACTCGACGACGCGCATCTCCGCGCTGGTCGGCGCCGCGAAGCAGTACTCGCAGATGGACCGCGCCCCGTTCCAGGTGGTCGACATCCACGAGCTGCTGGACAGCACCTTGGTGATGCTCAGCCGCAAGATCGGCGACGGCGTGCACGTGGTCAAGGAGTACGACCGGACGCTGCCGGAAGTGCCGTGCTACGCGGCAGAACTCAACCAGGTGTGGACCAATCTCATCGACAACGCGGTGTACGCGATGAACGGCGAGGGCACGCTGACCATTCGCACCAGGAAAGAGAACGACTGCGCGGTCGTGGAGATCGGCGACACCGGGCCGGGCATCGCGCCGGAGGCCCGCAACCGGATCTTCGAGCCGTTCTTCACCACCAAGCCGATGGGCGAGGGCACCGGACTGGGTCTGGACATCTCGTTCCGCATCGTGGTCAAGAAACACAACGGCGACATCAGGGTGGACTCGGAGCCGGGCGACACCAGGTTCACCGTCTGGCTGCCGCTGCACCGCCCAGAACAGGATCAAGCCGGAACCGACACGGAAGGGCAATCATGACCGAGCAGCTCGCGGGCATCGATCCCACGGTACCGCCCAGTGGGCCGGGTTGCGTGGAGTGCGAGCAGCACTCCGGCTGGTGGGTGCATCTGCGCCGGTGCGCCCAGTGCGGGCATATCGGCTGCTGTGACACCTCCCCCGCGCAGCACGCCTCCGCGCACGCCAAGAGCACCGGTCACCCGTTCATCCAGAGCTTCGAGCCGGGTGAGGACTGGTACTACAACTTCGAAACCGAAGAGATGTTCAGCGGCGGACCGGAATTGGCGCCACCGCACAGTCATCCCGTCGATCAGGGCGTCCCCGGCCCGCGTGAGCGGGTTCCCGCGGATTGGCAGGCATACATCCACTGACGCCGCCGGAACCGGTACGCTGCTGCCGACGCCGGGGCCTCCGGCGCCACGATCCACCCGGGAAAGCATCGGTATGAAACGAACTTCCGCCATCGTCCTGATCGCCGGGACGGTCGGTTTCCTGCTGGCAGGCTGCGGCGGAGGGGACGAGTCCACCGACGCGAACGGATTGCGCCAGGGCTCCGCGACCGCGGCCGCCTCGGCCGCCCGCACGACGACCGCTCCCGGCACCGCGACGCCGAGCGGCCCGGCGGATACGGACGCCCCCACCACGACGAAGCAGCGCGACCCCGCGCTCGGTCCGGCGTCGAGCACCACCTGCGGTGAGTTCCGCAAGCTCGACACCGACGAAGAGAAGGTCCTGATCGAGCAGATCCTGGCGGAGAACCCGGGCGGCCCGTTCGACGGCAGCCCGAACGTCGCGCTGGGCACGGCCAAACTGGTGTGCCTGGCGCCGAGCGTCGCCGACAAGTCGGTCGCGACCGCCGCGGGACTCGTCAAGAAATAGCCGAAAGCGTCGTCGTCCACCATTCCCGGACGGCGGACCGTGACCGAACGCGGGGCCGCACGGCAGAATGGCACAGTGGCAGAACTGGCACTCACCGCCCGTCTGAACCCTTCGGCCGCCGATGCCCGGCGCGGGGTGGTCCGGCTGCATCCGGAGGCGCTGACCGCGCTGGGGTTGCGGGAATGGGACGGAATCATGCTGGTCGGCTCCCGGCGCACGGCCGCGGTGGTCGGCGTCGCGCGCCAAGGCACGCCCGCCGGGGTAGCCCTGCTCGACGACGTCACGCTGTCCAACGCCGGGCTGCGCGAGGATGCGACGGTGGTGGTCTCCCCCGCGACCGTCTACGGCGCGAAACAGATCACGGTGAGCGGTTCGGTGCACGCCACCCGCACGATCCCGGCCGCGACACTGCGGCAGGCGCTGCTGGGGAAGGTCGTCACCGTCGGTGACGCGGTCTCCCTGCTGCCGCGCGATCTCGGCCCCGACATCAGCTCCACGGCGGCCACCCAGGCACTGTCGCGCACCTTCGGCATCGCCTGGACCACGGAATTGCTCACCGTCACCGGCACCGATCCGCGCGGGCCGGTGAGCGTGCAACCGAATACCGCGGTGAGCTGGGGCGCGGGCGCGGTCGCCGCGCGGGACGCCGCCGATCTGGCCTGGGCCGGAACTCCGATCCCGGTGGGCGAAGCCTCGCGGGCCGCCACCGAAGCCGCCGCGTTCGACACGGCCGCGGGTAACAACGGCGCCGCGATGGTCCGGGCCACGGCAGCCGTCGACATGCAGAGCGTCTCGGTCGAAGTTCTGGCGGGCGGGCGCAGCCAGGCCGCGAAACTCGAGGAGTGGCTCAGCCTGGCGTTGGACGAGCCCGAGCTGTTGCGCACGCTGGGCGCACGACCTCATCTCGGCGTGCTGATCACCGGCCCGGCCGGCGTCGGCAAAGCCACGCTGGCACGCGCGGTCGCGGGATCGCGGCGCCTGGTGGAGCTGGACGGCCCCAGCATCGGCGCGGCCGAGAGCGGTGCGCGGCTGCGCCAGGTCGCCGAGGCGGTGGCCGATATCGGCTGCGGCAGGGGCGGCGTCCTGCTGATCACCGACATCGACGCGCTGCTGCCCGCCGACCCCGAACCCGTCGCCACACTCATCCTCGACCAGCTGCGCGCCGCGATCGCGGGTCCCTGCGTCGCGTTCCTGGCGACCACCGCGCACCCGGCAGGCATCGACCAGCGTCTGCGCGCCCCCGACCTGTGCGATCGCGAACTCGCGCTGCCGCTGCCCACCGCGGGCGTGCGCAAGGCGCTGCTGGAGTACCTGCTGCGCCGGGTGCCGACCGCGGAGCTGGAACTCGACGAGATCGCCTCGCGCACGCCCGGATTCGTGGTGTCCGATCTGGCGGCGCTGTGCCGGGAGGCGGCGTTGCGCGCGGCGTCGCGGGCCAGGGAACACGGCGAGCCGCAGCTCACCCAATCCGACCTGCTCGGCGCGCTCGAGGTCATCCGGCCGCTGTCCCGCTCGGGCATGGAGGAACTCGCCATCGGCAGCCTGAGCCTCGACGACGTCGGCGATATGGCGGAAACCAAGCAGTCGCTCACCGAGGCGGTGCTGTGGCCGCTGAAGCACCCGGACTCCTTCGCCCGCCTCGGCATCGAGCCGCCGCGCGGGGTGCTGCTCTACGGCCCGCCCGGCTGCGGCAAGACCTTCCTGGTGCGCGCGCTGGCCGGTACCGGTCAGCTCAGCGTGCACGCGGTCAAGGGCGCCGAACTGCTGGACCGGTGGGTCGGCTCGTCGGAGCGGGCGGTGCGCGAATTGTTCCAGCGGGCGCGGGATTCCGCACCCTCGCTGATCTTCCTCGATGAGGTGGACGCACTGGCCCCGCGCCGCGGCCAGAGCGCGGACGCGGGCGTGGGCGATCGGGTGGTCGCGGCGCTGCTCACCGAACTCGACGGCGTGGAGCCGCTACGCGACGTGGTGGTGCTGGGCGCGACCAACCGGCCGGAGCTGATCGATCCGGCGCTGCTGCGCCCGGGCAGGCTCGAACGGCTGGTGTTCGTGCCGCCGCCGGACGCCGCCGCCCGTCGGGAGATCCTGCGCACCGCGGGCCGTGCGGTGCCGCTGGCCGACGATGTCGACCTCGACGCGCTCGCGGAGGAACTGGACGGCTACTCCGCTGCCGACTGCGCCGCGCTGCTGCGCGAGTCCGCGCTCGCGGCGATGCGCCGGGACGTACACGCGGCCGACGTCACCGCCGCCGATGTGCTGGCCGCCAAGACGGTGGTGCGACCCTCGCTGGATCCATCGCAGATCGACACACTGCGCCGCTACGCGGACAGCCGCGGGTAGGTCACGCGCGACCCGGTTCGGACAATCTCCGGCAATCCGGCTCTTGTTGCCTTTTTCGCGCGGGAAACATTTTCGGGCGAATCATCGGCAATCACAAGATCACGTCATCACCACGGGTATGTTCGACAACCGTGCGCAGGGTCGGCGACATTGTCGACGCGACCACGGCCTTCACCGGAGCCGCGGTCGCGGGCGTGACGCTGTTCCTGCCGGTCACCGTCAATACACAGGGACAAGCCACGTCGTACCGGATCGCCGGGCTGCTCAACAGCGTGCCGCGCAGCGCGGCGCTGGGCGTGATCGTCGCCGTGGCGGTCGCCGTGCTGGTCGCCACCACCTCGCGACCGCTGACCGGGTGGGCGACGGCCACCGCCGCCGCGCTGGCGCAGCTGATCAACCACTTCACCGGACGCCACGTGGCCACGGCCGAGATGCTGACCACGCAGAACTACATCGACTCGATCTGCGCCGCCGTGCTGCTCGGCGCGCTCGGCGCGGTGGTGCTGCGCAGACCGCTGCCCGCCGCGGCATTCGCGGTCGGCGGCGTCGGCTTCTTCGGCTTCGGCGATCTTGCCGACCTGCTGAACATCAACGCGGATCCGTACGCCGTCCTGGAGACCCCGACGCGCTGGATGATCGGCGTGTCCCTGGCCCTGCTGGTGCTCAGCACCCTGCACAACTGGAAGCGCACCGAGGAGACCAAGACCTCGCACATGGCGATCGCGCTGCCGGTGACGCCGATCCTCGCCGCCATGGTGCTCGCACTGGTGATCCTGGCCGGCACCGAATGGCTTGGCCGCCAGTACACCAAACTGCCGGGGGAGAGTCACGCGGTCGAGATCGTCATCGTCGTCGCGGCGACGATCGTCAGCGCGACCGCGGCCGCCATGCTGCTGCCCGGCCGCGACGGCACCGGCGTGTACCTGGCCGTGAGCCTGACCGCGGCGGTCGACGCGGTCGGCTACGCGGTGCGGCCCGGCTGGACCGCGCCGGTGCTCATCGCGCTGACCGCGGCCGGACTCGTCATCGGCGCCCGGATGCCATCGACCGCCCTCGCCATCCTGCTGCTGCTGGGCATCACGGTCTTCGCCCTCGTCACCTCGACGTCCGCGAGCACCATCGCCTACGCGGTGATCAGCGGGGTCATAGCGTTGACCGCGGGGTACTGCTGCGGCACGGCGCGTCCGCACTACGCGCCGAGCGGGGTGCTCGCGCTCAGCGCGCTGTATCTGCCGTCGGCGGTCTCGGTGATGCCGGACCGGATGAAGGACTGGCGCGAGGACGTGGCGGCGCACGACGCGACCCTGGGCGCCACCGCGCTCGCCATCGTCATCGGCAGCGCCATCGGGCTCGTCATGCTGCGTAAATTGCGGCCACGCAGCAGGCCGCAAACAAAAGGGCAACCAGAGAGCGAATCATTAGCGGACATATAGCTTCGGTTCGGGCGGATGACGGACACCATATTCAGCCCTTCCACGGAAAAAGCACGCTTTCCGTAGGCTTGTGCCGGACACCCCGCCGCCCCTACCCGACGGAGTGAAGTTTGCTCGCGATCCTGCTCGTTCATGCCGCGGCCGCCCTGGTGGCTCCGCTGTGGGTGCGGGCACTGGGGCGCAACGCTTTCTTTCTGCTGGCTGTGGTCCCGCTCGGCGGCTTCGCCTGGGTTGTCGCGAATTGGTCCGAGCCGCAGCGAGTTCGGCTGACCTGGGCGCCGAGCATCGCCCTGAACATCGATCTGCGCTTCGACACCCTCGCGGCGGTATTGTGCGCGCTCGTACTGGGCATCGGGGCGCTGGTGCTGATCTACTGCGCCCGGTACTTCGAGAACGACGAGCCGCGGCTCGGGGTGTTCGCCGCCGAGCTGGTCGCGTTCGCCGGCGCCATGTTCGGGCTGGTCACCAGCGACAACATGCTCCTGCTCTATGTGTTCTGGGAAGCGACAACGGTGCTGTCGTTCTTGCTGATCGGTCACAACGCCGAGCAGGCGGCCAGCCGAAGGGCCGCGATCCAGGCGCTGCTGGTGACCGGGGCGGGCGGACTGGCGATGCTGACGGGCATCGTCGTGCTCGGCACCGTGAACGGCAGCTATCTGCTGTCGGATCTCCTTTCCGGGACCAACCCGAGCGGGACCGCGGTGAATGTCGCGGTGGCCCTGATCCTGGTGGGAGCGCTCACCAAATCCGCCGTGGTGCCCTTGCATTTCTGGCTGCCCGGCGCGATGGCCGCACCGACCCCGGTGAGCGCGTACCTGCATGCCGCGGCGATGGTGAAAGCCGGCGTGTACCTGATCGCGCGCCTGGCGCCGGCGTTCGCGCAGAACCCCGTGTGGCATCCGCTGGTGCTGACCCTCGGCCTCGCCTCGATGCTGCTGGCCGGGCTGCGCTCGCTCCAGGTGGTGGATCTGAAACTGATACTGGCCTTCGGCACGGTGAGCCAGCTGGGATTCCTGATCGTGCTGGTCGGCATCGGCACACCCGATGCGGCGCTGGCCGGGGTCGCGCTGATCGTCGCGCACGCGCTGTTCAAGGCGTGCCTGTTCCTGGTGGTCGGGATCATCGACCACGGTGCGGGCACGCGCGATCTGCGCCGCTTGTCCGGGCTCGGCCGTCGGGCTCCCGTGCTGTGCGCCACCGCGGTCCTGGCCGCGCTCAGCATGGCGGGCATTCCGCCGCTGCTCGGCTTCGTCGGCAAAGAAAGCGCGCTGAACGCCGTACTGGACGCGGACGTGCTCACCGCGCCCGTACGCGGCGCGGTGTTCACCGGAGTGGTGCTCGGCTCGATGCTGACCGTCGGCTACAGCATCAGGTTCGTCTGGGGCGCTTTCGCGGACAAGGACCGCGGGCCGGAACCCGCGGCAGGCGCCACGCCCGTCGCCCACCACCCGAGCGAAGTACCCGTCGCCGAAGATCAGCCGGAAGCCGAAGGCCGTCTCCGCTGGCATCCGCCAGGAGCTCTGTTCCTCGCGGCACCGGTGATCCTCGCCGTCGCGAGCCTCGTGGCCGGTCTCGCCCCGTCCTGGCTCGACGCACGATTGCGCCCCTACGCCGAAACGCTGGCCGCGGTTCCGTCGCATCTGGCGCTGTGGCACGGTTTCGATGCCGCGCTCGCGTCGACACTGCTGATCGTCGCGGTCGGCGTAGTGCTGTGGCGGCTGGGCGGCCGCTTCGCCGAATCGGCGCACCCGCGCCTCGGCAACGCCGACCGCGCCTACGACGCCACGCTGCGCGCGATGGACACCCTCTCGCTGCGGATGACCGGCGCGGTGCAGCGCGGGTCGCTGCCGCTGAGCCAAGCCGTGATCCTGGTCACGCTCATCGTCCTGCCGACCATCCTGCTCGCCCTCGGCACCCGAACCGGAGTCACGCTGCGGTTGTGGGATTCGCCGCTGCAAGCGGCCATCGGCGCGATCATGTCGGTGAGCGCGCTCGCCGCGACGGTGCTGCGCAACCGGCTCGCGAGCGTGCTGGTCGTCGGGGTGACCGGATACGGCAGCGGCGTCATCTTCGCGCTGCACGGCGCGCCCGACCTCGCGCTCACCCAATTCCTGGTGGAGACGCTCACCCTGGTCATCTTCGTGCTGGTGCTGCGCGCTTTTCCCGCGACGATCGAGCCGAGCCGGACGGCCGCGTTCAAGTTGCGCAGAGCGGTTCTGGCCGTCGGGACCGGGACGGTGGTCGCGGTCCTGGCCGGGTTCGCCGTGGCGGCCCGCACCGCCGAACCCGTCTGGCTCAGAATTCCCGATGCCGCCTACGAATTCGGCGGCGGGAAGAACGCCGTCAACGTCCTGCTCGTCGACCTGCGGGCGTGGGACACCCTCGGTGAGATCTCGGTGCTCGTCGTCGCCGCGACCGGGGTGGCCTCTCTGGTATTCCGCAGCAGGCGTTTCGGTAGCGCGCCGCGCGCGACGGACTCCCCCGACTACGATCCGGAGCTGGTCAGCTGGCTGCCCGCGGGCCGATTGGTGGCTCGGGCCGAACGCTCGATGGTTCTGCAGATCACCACGCGGCTGGTGTTCCCGACCATCATGGTGCTGTCGGTCTACTTCTTCTTCTCCGGCCACAACGCGCCCGGCGGCGGGTTCGCGGGCGGGCTCACCGCTGGGCTCGCGCTGACCCTGCGGTACCTCGCGGGCGGCCGCTACGAATTGGGTGAGGCACTGCCCGTCGACGCGGGTCACATCCTCGGCGCCGGCCTGACCTTGGCCGCGGGCACCGCCGTGTCGTCGCTGCTGCTCGGCGCGCCGCCGCTGTCCTCGGCGATCATCGAGGTTTCGCTGCCGGTGATCGGGCACGTCAAGGTGGTCACCGCGCTGCTGTTCGATCTCGGCGTCTACCTCATCGTGGTCGGCCTGGTGCTGGACGTGCTGCGCAGTCTCGGCGCACGCCTGGACAGCGAGCTGGCCGACGCCGAGACCCCCTCGGCGAACGGAGGTTCCGCGACGTGACCGCGAATCTGACCCTGCTGGTGCTGATCGGCATCCTCGTCGCGTGCGGGGTGTACCTGCTCCTGGAACGCGCGGTGTCGAAGATGCTGCTCGGGCTGATCCTGTTCGGCAACGCGGTGAACCTGCTGATCCTCACCGCTGGCGGCGGTCGCGGCAAACCGCCCATCCGCGGTACGGCCGACACCGAGGAGATGGCCGACCCGCTCGCCCAGGCGATGCTGCTCACCGCCATCGTGATCACCATGGGCATCGCGGCATTCGTGCTCGCCCTCGCCTACCGCGCCTACATGCTCACCACCAGCGACGACGTCGCCAACGACCAAGAGGACATGGATGTCGCCCGGCGTCGCGCCGGAGAGGACCCGGAGACGTGAGCCTATCGCCTGGCCTGCTGCCGGTCCTCACGCCGCTGCCGGTGCTCGTCCCCCTGCTCGGCGCGGCGGCCACGCTCGTCTTCGGCCGCAGGCCGCGCATCCAGAGCGCGGTCAGCGTCGGGGCGCTCACCGCTGTCGTGGTGATCTGCGGGTTACTGCTGTTCCTGGTCGACCGGGACGGCACCACCGCGTTGCAGGTGGGCGACTGGGCAGCGCCGATCGGCATCACGCTGGTGGTGGACCGGTTGTCGGCGGCGATGCTGCTGGTCTCGTCCATCGTGCTGCTGTCGGTCAACCTCTACGGCGCGGGCCAGAACATCCGCGACGGCGACGAGCGGCAGCCCACCTCGATCTACCGGCCCACGTATCTGGTGCTCACCGCCGGTGTTTCGGCCGCGTTCCTCGCCGGTGACCTGTTCAACCTCTTCGTCGGCTTCGAGATCCTGCTCGCGGCGTCGTTCGTGCTGCTCACCGTGGGCGCGACCACCGAACGCATCCGCGCGGGCGTGGCCTACGTGATGGTCTCGTCGGTCTCGTCGCTGATCTTCCTCGCCGGCATCGGGCTCACCTACGCGGCCACCGGAACGCTGAATCTCGCCCAGCTCGCGGTCCGGTTCGGCGCCGTGCCGGAGGGCACGCGCACGGCGATCTTCGCAGTGCTGCTGGTGGCGTTCGGTATCAAGGCGGCCGTATTCCCGCTGTCGAACTGGCTGCCCGACTCCTATCCGGCCGCCCCGGCGCCGGTCACCGCCGTGTTCGCCGGTCTGCTCACCAAAGTCGGCGTGTACGCGATCATCCGGACCCACTCGCTGCTGTTCCCCGACGGCGGCTTCGACTCGGTGCTGCTGGTGGCGGGCCTGCTCACCATGCTCATCGGCATCCTCGGCGCCATCGCGCAGAGCGACATCCGCCGTCTGCTGTCGTTCACGCTGGTCAGTCACATCGGATACATGGTGTTCGGCGTCGGCCTCGCCAACGCGGCCGGGCTGTCGGGCGCGGTGTTCTACGTGGCGCACCACATTCTGGTGCAGACCACGCTGTTCCTGGTGGCGGGCCTGATCGAGCGGCAAGCCGGATCCACCTCGCTGCGCAGGCTGGGCGGGCTCGCCGCGGCCAGCCCGCTGCTGGCCGTGCTGTTCCTCGTCCCAGCGCTGAATCTCGGTGGGATACCGCCGTTCTCCGGGTTCATCGGCAAGGTCGCGCTGTTGCGGGCGGGCGCCGAACGCGGCAGCGTGCTGGCCTGGGTGCTGGTCGGCGGCGCGGTGCTCACCAGCCTGCTCACGCTCTACACCGTCGCCAGGGTATGGAGCAAAGCGTTCTGGCGGCCCCGCGAGGACGCGCCGGAGGGCCATATCACCGCGGCGAAACCGCCGACGCTGATCGAGGAAGCGACCGACGTGCACTACGACGAGCGCACCGATCCCGGCCGCATGCCGCCGCTGATGGTGCTGTCCACCGCGGCGCTGGTTACGGTGGGGCTGTGCCTGACGGTGCTGGCCGGGCCGATCCTCACGATCGCCGACCGCGCTGCGGTAGACCTGCGCGATCCCGGCGTGTACATCGGTGCGGTGTTGGGCGAATCGCCGGGAAGCCCACGATGAGCGCCGAGCGGGGCCGGGGGCGCGACACCACCGTCCGCGTCGGCATCCTCGTGTGGCTCACCGTGGTCTGGCTGGCCCTGTGGGGCGATCCGAGCATCGCGAATGTCCTGGGCGGGCTGGCGGTCGCCGCGCTGATCATGGTGGCGCTGCCGCTGCCGCGCGTGCCGGTGTCCGGGCGGCTGAACCCGTTTCCCCTGCCCGAACTGATCGTGGCGAGCGCGTATTACGCGCTGGAGTCGAGTCTTCAGGTCGCCTGGCTCGCGATCCGCCCGAAGCAGACCCCGGTGTCGGGCGTGCTGCGCGTGTACTCCGGCACGCGATCGGATCTGGTGCTGGTGCTGTGGGCCGACCTGCTCAACCTGATCCCCGGCACCATGGTGCTGGAGATCGATCGTCGGCGCTGCGTCGTCTACGTGCACGTTCTCGATGTCGGCAGCGATGCGGCGGTGGACAAGTTCTTCCGGACCACCCGGCGGCTGGAACGCCTACTGATCGAAACCTTCGAACGCCCGACCGGATGGCCGTACTCCCGGCCGCCTTCGCCCCCGGAGGTGACATCGTGACCGTCGTCGCCGTCCTCGCCGCCGTCATCCTGACCGCGGCGGCGCTGATCACCACGTATCGCGTCGTCATGGGACCGAGCACGCTGGACCGGGTGGTCGGCATCGACTCGCTGATCGCCATCGCCGCCTCCGGGCTGGCCGTCTGGGCGGCCTACAGCGCCGATACCACCGTGGTGCCCGCGATCGTCGCGCTGGCGCTGGTCGGGTTCCTCGGCTCGGCCGCGGTGTCCCGATTCCGGGTGCGGGACGACACATGAACCTTTGGCACGTGCTCGCGGGCACCCTGATCCTGTTCGGCTCGACGCTGGCGCTCACGGCGGCGATCGGGATCGTGCGCTTTCCCGACACGCTGACCCGGATGCACGCCGCCACCAAGCCACAGGTCATCGGGCTGATCCTGGTGCTGGCGGGCGCCGCGATCCAGCTGGGCGGACACGGCAACGTCTGGATGCTGGTGCTGGTCGGGCTGTTCACCCTGCTGACCGCCCCGGTGATCGCCCACCTGATCGGCCGCACCGCCTACCGCGAGCAGCGCCACCGCGACGGCCTGTTGCGTGTCAACGAGATGCGTGACGACGACCTCGACTAGCGGCGTGACCGGCCTCAGCGCGCGACGGGCTCGACCTCGCGGACGGCCTGCTCCGGCTGCCGCGCGGTCGCGAACCACGTCGCGTGGAACGCCGCGGCCAGTCCGGCCAGCAGCCCGAGCACGACCGTGCCCGCGAGCACCGGATACTCGGCCATCGGCACGGCGAGGTATCGGTAGGACAGCAGCAGCGTGGCCAGCACGACCGCACCGGAGCCGACCAGCCGGATCCGGAACCATCCCCAGCCGCGCTCCGGGGCGCGCAGCGCCGATTCGACGGTGAGGCACAGCACCGCGCCCGCGACCAGGTCGACGCCGTAGTGGTAGCCGAACCCGAGGGTGGCGGTGAGGGTGGCCAGCAGCCAGAACGCGCCGCCCCAGCGCAGCCAGCGTGGAGCAGGCTCGCCGTCGCCGTCGCGGCGGGTGTGCAGGAATACCGACAGCGCCCAAGCGGTGTGCATCGAGGGCATGCAGTTGCGCGGAACCGCCGCGTCGAACGGCAGCGGCAGCGGGTTGCGATCGATCGGCGGAACGACCCCCGGCCAGTAGTTGCCCAATTGCAGCCCGTTGCCGTCCGGGCCGTACGCGAACATCGGGCCGACCACCGGGAAGAGGACGTACACCAAGGGACCGATCAAGCCGAGCACCAGGAAGGTGCGCACCAGGTAATGCGACGGCCACCGGCCCGACGACACCACTCGGCGCAGCTGCCACACGGCCACGACGATCGCCGCCACGGGCAGCTCGATGTAGACCCAGTGCAGCACCGCGTAGACCACCGGCCCGAGCGTGTCCACCGCCCGCCCGAGCACCCACGACGGATCGCCCAGCGCATGGTCGGCGAGGATCACGTATTCGTCGAGCACCGTCGGTCTGCCGATCACGGTGACGTGCAACCAGACATCGCCGACCTTGGTGGCCAGGACGAGCAGCGCGCCGAGCGCGGCTGCGTGCAGCGCGTCCCGCCGTTCGGTTCCGGACCAGCGCAGCCAGGCCACCAGCGCCAAGCCGGTCAGCACGATCACGGGGCCGTTCCCGATCGCGAACGGCTCTCCCGCCAGCAAGCGGACACCGGCCCACGCCACATCGATGGCAGCCGCGACACCCACCGCGACCAGCCTGCGACGGGCCGAAACGCCCACCAGCGCAAGGACCAGTCCGGCCCACGGCACCGACATCGATTTCGGTGTGCCGATGTAGTCCCGCCCCAAGCTTTCCAGGGGGCCTTCGAATCCCTGCCAGATGGCGACGCCCTGCAACACGATCAGCAGGACCGGCACCGCGGCCACCGCCGCGACGACCCGGATCCGAGTTCGCGGTACGCGACGGCGCTCGACCGCGCTTCCTGCTCTGGACCCCGGGTATTCGACAAGCATCCGACCATAGTAAACGTGGGGTGAACGTCATCCCCCTGGCCAGCTGAACAGCAACCGACCTATACGCGGCCGATCGCTACTGTTTCAGCTCCTCGACCAGCGCGTCCACCACCGCGACCAGATCTCCCTGCGATGCTGCGGCAACCCGGCGCTGCCGCTGGTAGGAGGCTCCCCGCTTGGGGATCTCGGCGACCAGCGCGAGTTCGTCCGCGCAGCCAAGCCGGGCCGCCGTCGGCTCCAGCCGGTTCAGCAGATCCGCCAGGTCGTCGGTGACCAACCGCTCGTTGCTGTCGGCATCGGTGATGATGATCGCATCCAGCCCGTAACGCGCGGCGCGCCACTTGTTCTCCTGGACGTGCCACGGCGGCAGGGTGGGCAGTTCCTCGCCGTTCTCGACGCGGCGGTCGAGGTCGACGATCAGGCAATGGATGAGCGCGGCCATCGCGGCGAGCTCGGCGCGCGTGGAGATCCCGTCGCACACCCGGACCTCGATGGTGCCCCACTTCGGCGCCGGGCGGATGTCCCAGTGCATGCCGCCGAGCTGCGTGAAGACACCGGTCTTGATCTGATCGTGCACGAAATGCTCGAACTGGGTCCAGTTCTCGAACTGGAACGGCAGGCCCGCGGTCGGCAACTGCTGGAACATGAGCGTCCGGTTGCTCGCGTAGCCGGTGTCCGATCCCGCCCACATCGGCGAGCCCGCCGACAGCGCGAGCAGATGCGGATACGACAGCAGCAACGAGTTGAGGATCGGAAACACCTTGTCGCGGTGGGAGACTCCGACGTGCACGTGCACGCCCCAGATCATCATCTGGCGACCCCACCACTGGGTGCGCTCGATCAGCTCGTCGTAGTGCTCCGATCGGGTCAGCTGCTGGGCCGACCATTGCGCGAACGGATGGGTGCCCGCGCAGAACAAGTCGACACCGAGTTGCTCGGCCGCACGGCGCACCGTGTTCATCGTGCCGGTGAGGTCCTCCACCGCCGCGCCGACGGTCTCGTGCACCCCGGTGACGAGTTCGACGGTGTTGCGCAGCAATTCCTTGGTGACCTGGGGTGTGCCGTCGTGGGCACGGAGGTCACCGAGTGAATCGAACACCGCCGCAGCGGTATTCGACAGGTCGCGGGTCACCTTGTCGACCAAGGCGATCTCCCATTCGACCCCGATGGTGGGCCGGGGCGAACCATCGAAGGGAACGTGTTCGATTCCTGCCCCGGCCATATACCACCGCGCTATTGGATCACGCCACAAGCGACACGGCCACCCGCGTCACCCGTCGCTAGGGTCGTCTCATCGGGACCCGCGACGCCATCGGCACGGAAGTAACGGTTGGGAATGTTGCCGAAGTTGTCGGCGTCGGCGTGGATGATCAGGGCCTTGCCCTTCACGTCGTCCAGCGTCACCGCGTCGGTGGTGGTGACCAGCTTGGCGACGCCGTCGCCGCGCACCTCGAGCGAGGTCAGATCGCCGCTGGCCGGATGCGCGTTGGCGCTGCCGACCTGCAGGTGACCACCGGCGGACAGGAAGTCGCCCGCCGGGCCGCCGGTCGGCGCGACGGAGTTCGGCTCGCACTTGCCGACCTGGTGCACGTGCAGGCCGTGGAAGCCGGGGCGCAGGCCGTGCGCCTCGACGGTGAGCTGCAGGTGGTTGCCGTCCTTGGCGAAGTTCGCGGTGCCGACCGCGGCGCCCGAGGGGTCCTTCAGCTGCACGTTCACGCCCTGCTCGGCGGCCGGGGAGCCACCGTGCTGGGTGCTCGACTGCGCGGCCGGAGCGGGCGACCCGCTCCACACCGGCGGGGTCGTTCCCTGGACGTCACTCGACTCCTGGCTGTTCGAGCAGGCGGCGAGGCCGAAGACCGCGACCGCGAGCACCGGGGTCACAGTCCGCCAGGACGGGCGTCGAGTTGTGGACGAGGCCATCGGGGAACTCCTTTACGAGTACCGAGTTTACGAGTAAGGGCGGGTGGACACGTTCGTTACGGGACAAGATGATGCCACGCCGTCCCGCCGTGCCCCCGACAGGGCGGCGCGCCCTAACTCGTGTTCGCTGGTCCGGGCGTGCGACCAGCGGCCACATATGGGTCAGTTACCCGTGACGATCACCGTTACACCCGGCGCGGTATCCCCGATCGCACTCGACTTCGGTGCCACCGACGCGCCGAGCTGGTCCGCGATGGCCTGCGCGGCCTCCTTGTCGCCGGACGAATCGCCGTAGTAGACCGTGGTTTTGGCGATGTTCGAGCCCGGGTAGTTGCCCGTTTCCGCGATCGTCCAGCCGCTCGCCTCGAGCTGGCCTGCCGTTTTCGCCGCGAGTCCGGCCACCATGCTGTTGTTGAGTACGCGCACCGGCACCGAACGCGCCGCCGTGGTGGTGGTCGACGCGGCGGCACTGGTCGCCGTCCCGGTCGCCACCGCGGTGGACGAGGTGGGCGCCTTGGGTACGGTGGTGCTCGCCGGGACCTGCGGCGCGGCGCTCGCGCTCGAGGTCGGCGATGCGCTGGTTCCCGAGGCGTCGGTGTCGGCGTCGGAACTCGACAGCGACATCGCCCCGAGACCGGCGAAGACGATGGCCAACGCGATCAGCACCATCGCCAGGGCGCGCAACGGTGGCCCACCGGAGGTGGGATTCGGGTAGCTCACCTTCGCGAGCCTAGTCGCACGGGACGGGTCCGGGTCCGCATCGCCGGGTCAGACCTGGAATCCCAGCCGCCGCGCCGCGCGCGCCTTCTGCCTGCTCGCTCGCAGCCTGCGCAGCCGCTTGACCAGCATCGGGTCGGCCGCCAGCGCCTCCTGCCGATCGACCACCGCGTTCAGCACCTGGTAGTACCGGGTCGGCGACATGGCGAACAGCTCGCGGATCGCCTCTTCCTTGGCCCCGGCGTACTTCCACCACTGCCGCTCGAAAGCCAGGATGTCGAGTTCGCGACGGCTCAGTCCGTCGCCGTCGGCCTGTCCGGCCGAAGCGTGCTCCGTCGTGCCATCTTCGCTCGCGGAAGGGCCGTTGTGGGTCGCGGAAAGATTCCGTGCCGCTGCGCCGTCCATCTCGCTCCTCGCCGAGTGACCACCAGACGAAAATGGTGCTTGTACGTCGCGGAACATTCAACCACGCGCGCGAGGAATCGCCGGGCCCGCAGCGCGGCGTGTTCCCTACCCGCCGGTAGCCGCGGTCTCCACTTCGGCACCCGGGAAGCTGTGACGTGGCGCCCACGGCAATAATTGGCCCATGGCAATCCTCCCGATCGTGATCGTCGGCGACCCGGTTCTGCACAATCCGACCGAGCGGGTCACTCGATCGCCGGAGGAATTGGCTCCGCTCATCGCGGACATGTTCGAAACGCTCGACGCCGCGCACGGCGTCGGGCTCGCGGCCAACCAGGTCGGCGTCCCGCTTCGCCTGTTCGTCTACGACTGCCCCGACCTCGGCGCGGACGGCACCGCGACCCGACGACGCGGGGTGGTGGTCAATCCGGTGCTGGAGACCTCGGAGATCCCGGAGACCATGCCCGACCCGGACGACGACGAGGAGGGCTGTCTGTCGGTGCCCGGCGAGCAGTTCCCCACCGGCCGCGCCGAATGGGCGAAGGTGACCGGCACCGACGAGAACGGCGAGCCGGTGGAGGTGGAGGGCAAGGGCTTCTTCGCCCGCATGCTCCAGCACGAGGTCGGGCATCTGGACGGGTTCCTCTACGTGGATGTGCTGATCGGCCGTAACGCGCGGGCCGCCAAGAAGGCGATCAAACGCAACGGCTGGGGCACACCGGGTCTGAGCTGGCTGCCCGGCACCGACCCCGACCCGTTCGGGCATGACGACTGACCCCGCCGCCGGCCTGCCCGATATTCCGCTCGGCCGCCGCGTGGTGCTGCGCTATCAGCTGCCCGCGGGTTATCCACAACCGCTGACCGACGTGATCGGCGAACTCGTCTCCCTGGACCCGCCGACCGTGCGCGGCGCGGGCGGCGAGCTCGTCTCGGTGGCGCCGGAGCGCGTGGTCGCGCTGAAAGCCATCGGTCCGAGGCCGATTCGCATCCGAGAGATCCGCGCGCTGGAGGCCGCGGCCGCCTATGGCTGGCCGGGCGTCGAACACGCGTGGATCGACGGCTGGCTGGCGCGCGCGGGCAACGGATACACCGGGCGCGCGAATTCCGCTGTGCCGCTGGGCAGCTCCGATGGACCCGCCACCGTGTCGGCGGAGACGCTGCACCGGATCGGCGAGTGGTACACCGCGCAGGGCCTGCCCGTGCAGCTCGCGCTGCCCGATCGGCTGGCCCCGGTGCCGCCCGGCTGGCACAGCTGGCGAGAGACGGCCGTGCTGGCTCTCGATATCGACAATTTCGTGCTGCCCCAAGGCCCTTCGATGGTGCGGATCGCGCCCGCTCCCGACGCCGACTGGCTGGAGACGCACCGCTACGACGGCGAAGAACCCGGCGCACGGACGATTCCCGCGCCCGATCCCGAGGTACTGACCGCGGTCCTCAACGGTGAACTCGGCTTCGCTTCGCTCGGCCTGCCGCGTCCCATCGCGATCGGCCGCGGCGCGCTCACCACCGCCCCGGACGGACGCCGCTGGATCGGCCTCACCTGCGTGGCCGTCGCCGCCGCGCACCGCAGGCACGGGCTCGGCTCGCTGGTCTGCGCCGAACTGATCCGCTGGGGCCGCGACCGCGGCGCGACGCACGCCTATCTCCAGGTGGAAGCCACCAACGAGCCGGCCCGCGCGATGTACCGCGAACTCGGCTTCATCGAACACCACACCTATCGCTACGCCGCGCCGGAACCGCTCGCCGGGCCCGGCGGCCTGCGGTAGAACAGACCTGTCACCCGCGAAGGAAGGCCGCAGTGCGTCTCGCCACCTGGAATGTCAACTCCATTCGCTCCCGGCTCGACCGCGTCGCGGACTGGCTCGACCGCCAGGACATCGACGTGCTGGCCATCCAGGAGACCAAGTGCCGCGACGACCAGTTCCCGTTCGAGCGCTTCGACGAACTGGGCTACGAAGTCGCTCACCTGGGGATCAACCAGTGGAACGGGGTGGCGATCGTCTCCCGCGTCGGTCTCTCCGACGTCGAGTTCGCCTTTCCCGGCCAGCCCGGCTTCGACAAGGACGCGGGCGAGTCGCTGATCAGCACGCCGGTCGTCGAGTCCCGCGCGATCGGGGCCACCTGTGGCGGCGTGCGGGTGTGGAGCCTGTACGTGCCCAACGGCCGTATGCTGGGCGATCCGCACTACGCCTACAAACTGGAATGGCTTGACGCCCTGCGCGACAACGGCGCGCGCTGGCTGGCCGACGACCCGCAGGCCAAGATCGCGCTGGTGGGCGACTGGAACATCGCGCCGACCGACGACGATGTGTGGTCCGTGGAGTACTTCGCCGAGAAGACGCACACGTCGCAGCCGGAGCGCGATGCCTTCCAGGCCGTCGTGGACGCCGGATTCGCGGATGTCATGCGTCCGTTCGCGCCGGGACCGGGCGTCTACACCTACTGGGACTACACCCAGCTGCGCTTCCCGCGAAAAGAGGGGATGCGCATCGATTTCATCCTCGCCTCTCCCGCGCTCGCCGCCACCGTATCGGACGCGACGGTCGATCGTGAGGCGCGAAAGGGCAAGGGCGCCAGCGACCACGCCCCGGTGATCGCCGAGTTCGCCGACGAACCCGGGCGCTCGTGACCCGCCCGGCGCAGCCGCCTTTCCCCCGCCGCAGCAGCGGCAACCGGGCCACCGGCGGCAGGCTGGGCGGTATGGGCGCCGACCCGGCCGTGCGGCAACGGCAGCGCGCACAGCATCTCGGCCCGGAGCGCCGCCGTCCGCAGGTGCTCGACACCGCGCTCGCCATCGCCGTGGAGAACGGCATCGCCGCGGTCACCATGGCCGCCATCGCGGAGCGGATGAAGGTGACCAGGCCGGTGGTCTACGCCTGCTTCGCCGATCGCGTCGAGCTGATCGAGGCGCTGATCCAGCGCGAGGAGGGCTACCTGGTCAGCGGCGTGCTCGAGGTGGTGAAGCCACGGGACGTCGACGCCGACGAAACCGTGTTCGTCCAGGGATTCCGCGCTCTGCTGACGAAGGCCGCGAGCCGGCCGGACGCCTGGCGGCTGGTCTACGGCAATCCCGACCCCGCCGTCGCGAATTCCTTCGGGCGCGGACGCGCGCTCGTCATCGAGCGCTGTACCAAACTCCTGCGCCCGACGCTGCGCGCCTGGGGCACGGTGGACGCCGAGCACAAGTTGCCGGTGCTGGTGGAGCAGTGGGTCTCCGCGGGCGAGGCCGCCGTACGCGCGCTGCTCGCGGACCAGGACGGCTGGACACCGGCGGATCTCGGCGCGTTCGTCGGGGCCGCGGTCTACCGGGCCATGCGAAACGCCTGATAGGGGATTCGGCCGCACTACGATGGTGATCAACTACCCGACCACCGGCTGGCGGAGGAACGGTCATGGCGTTCTATCGGCAAGTGGGTGCGGTACCGCCGAAGCGGCACACCCAGCATCGTGACGAGCAGGGGCGGCTCTACTACGAGGAGCTGATGGGCGAGGAGGGCTTTTCCGGCGACTCCTCCCTGCTCTATCACCGTGGCCTGCCCCCGGCACTGGTCGATTCGACGGTATGGGAGCTGCCCGATCAGCGGACCACGCCGAACCATCCGCTGCGTCACCGCCATCTGCGCCTGCACACGCTGTTCCCCGGCGACACCCCGGCGGAGACCGATCCGGTGACCGGCCGACGCCTGCTGCTGGGCAACGCGGACGTGCGCATCTCGTATGTGGTCGCGAAGGGCGGTTCGCCGCTGTACCGCAACGCGATCGGCGACGAGCTGGTCTATGTGGAGTCGGGCGCGGCGGTGGTGGAGACCGTGTTCGGCGCGCTGCCCGCACAGCAGGGCGATCAGGTGCTCATCCCGCGTGCCACCACACACCGCTGGCGGCCCACCGGCCCGGAACCATTGCGGGCGTACGCGATCGAAGCGACAGGTCACATCACGCCGCCCAAGCGCTATCTGTCGAAGTTCGGCCAGTTGCTCGAACACGCCCCGTATTGCGAGCGCGACCTGCACGGACCCACCGAGACCATCAGCGCGACCGGCACCGAAGTGGAAGTGCTGGTCAAGCACCGCCCCGGCGGCCAGGTCGTCGGCACGCGGATGGTCTACGCCGCGCACCCGTTCGACGTGGTCGGCTGGGACGGCTGCCTGTATCCGTTCACCTTCAATATCGCCGACTTCGAACCGATCACCGGCCGCATCCACCAGCCGCCGCCGGTCCATCAGGCGTTCGAGGGCGGCAACTTCGTCGTCTGCAATTTCGTTCCGCGCAAAGTGGATTACCACCCGCTGTCGATCCCGGTGCCGTACTACCACTCCAACGTCGATTCCGACGAGGTCATGTTCTATTGCGGCGGCAATTACGAAGCGCGCAAAGGCTCGGGAATCACGCAAGGCTCGGTGTCGGTGCACCCCGGCGGTTACGCCCACGGTCCACAGCCCGGCGCGTACGAGAACAGCATCGGCATCGAGTACTTCGACGAGCTGGCCGTCATGGTGGATACCTTTCGCCCGCTGGAGCTCGGCGAAGGCGCGCTGGCTTGCGAAGACCCGACCTATGCGTGGAGCTGGTCGGGGCGAGGCCCCGCGTGAGGACCGCGGTGGAGGTAGCGCCGGAGTCGCAGTTCGGTCCGGACAACTTGCCCTACGGGGTGTTCGCGCCGACCGGAGAAGGCCCCCGCGTGGGGGTGCGGCTCGGCGAACATGTCATCGATTTGGCTGTGCTGCTGGATGATTCGGTTTTCGCCGAACCGAGCCTGAACGCCTTCCTCGCGCAGGGACCCGTGCGCTGGCGGACGGTGCGCGAGCGGATTCGTGAAGCGGTCGACGGCGAACTGGACGACGCCGCGGTGCATCGGCTGTCCGACGTGGTGTTGCGGCTGCCTGTGCGTATCGGCGATTACGTGGACTTCTACGCCAGCATCGACCACGCGACGAACCTCGGCCGCCTGTTCCGGCCGGACGGCGACCCGCTGCTGCCGAATTGGCGCCATCTGCCGGTCGGTTATCACGGGCGGGCGGGCACCGTGGTGGTGTCCGGCACCGATGTGACGCGTCCCTGCGGACAGCGCGGAACCGGCTCCGGCGCATCGGATTTCGGCCCGTCGCGGCGGCTGGACATCGAAGCCGAGCTCGGATTCGTGATCGGCGTCGGCTCGCGGCTCGGCGTACCGGTGGAGATCGATGAGTTCGCCGACCGGGTCTTCGGCGTCGCGCTGGTCAACGATTGGTCCGCCCGCGACATCCAGGCCTGGGAGTACCAGCCGCTGGGCCCGTTCCTCGGCAAGTCGTTCGCGACCTCGATATCGCCGTGGATCACGCCGCTTGCTGCCTTGGAGTCGGCGCGCATACCGCTGCCCGAGCAGTCACCCGCGCCTCTGCCCTACCTGCTCGGCACCGAGCACTGGGGCCTGGACATCGAACTCACCGTGACGTGGAACGGACAACCTGTCACTTACCCGCCCTACTCCCGGATGTACTGGTCACCGGCGCAGATGCTGGCTCATCTCACGGCGAACGGCGCATCGACGCGCACCGGCGATCTGTACGCCTCGGGCACCATCTCCGGCCCCGAACCCGGCCGGCGCGGATCGTTCATCGAGTTGTCCTGGGGCGGCAGCAGGCCGGTATCGGTCAACGATCAGCAACGCACCTTCCTCGAGGACGGCGACGCGGTGACGATCACGGCCTCGGCCCCGGGCCCGGGTTCGACCAGGATCGGATTGGGCGAGGTCACCGGCCGGATCCTTCCAGCACACCCACGCTGAACACGTTCGGTCTCGGCCCACCGGATACCGGTTTCGACGACAGCCGCGCATGAGAACGGCGTTCTCCGGGTACGCCGCTACCCGAGCGCCTCGATCTCCGCCGCCGGCCGACCGCGGAGTTCACGGCCGCACCCATCCTCCGGACAAGGAGCGAGGTCATGACCGATCGCCCGGCCGCTCAGCACCGCCGCCCCGATGGCGTCGACGACGGCACCGTCGCCGCCACCGGCAAACTCTCGGAGGCCCTGGAGATCGTCGAACGCGCCCGCGGCCACCTGTACTCCTTCCACCAACTGACCGGCGGGGCCGATCTGGCGCTCGACATAGCGGTGGAGCTGTTCCGCGCGGCGGGTCACGCGCACATCGCCGATCGGATCTCCGCCGAGTTGATCGGGCGGAACGTATTGGCCGGACGCTGGACATTCCAGATCGTCGAGGAATACGACGACGGTTACTACGACCTGTTCCGCGACATCGAGCGCGCCGCCCGCGACGAACTGCTCGACGGCCGCCGCCACATCTACGAGGCCGAGATGAAAGAAGCACGCCGCACCCACGGCGCGCCGGGACATTCGGCCACCCCGCAGCCGGCGGAAGACCCCTGATTCCCACGCCGTTGCCTGCGACTTCACGCGATCCCGCCGAATCGCCGGGCAGACGCTCGGCGGGTCCGGGTATGGTCGGGCGGGAAAATTTCACAAACCAACGGGGGCTCGCACCAGCGGGCTGAGAGGACGGCTAGCCGAGAGGCGTCAGGGCCGTCGACCGTATGAACCTGACCGGGTAATGCCGGCGTAGGGAGGAAATATGGCACGCGCCGCTGCGTCCGACGGCGGATCCGCACCCGTCGACAGCGTCACCACCGGCCCGATCGAGGGCAGCGTCAAGCACTATCTCCAGGTCGATGACCTGCGCATTCCGGTGCGCCGGATCAATCTGACCAATGGCGAGCACTTCGACGTCTACGACACCTCGGGCCCGTACACCGACGAGTCGGCGACGATCGATCTCGAAGGCGGGCTACCGAAACTGCGCGACACATGGACCAGACCCGAGGGGAAGGGCCCGCGTACTCAGCTCGCCTGGGCCCGCGAGGGCATCGTCACGCCTGAGATGCGTTTCATCGCCGCACGGGAAGGCGTCTCGCCGGAATCGGTGCGGGAAGAGGTCGCCGCGGGCCGCGCGGTGATCCCGGCCAACCACAAGCATCCGGAGCTCGAGCCGACCATTATCGGCAAGAAGTTCCTGGTCAAGATCAATGCGAACATCGGCAACTCGGCCGTGTCCTCCTCCATCGCCGAGGAGGTGGAGAAGATGGTGTGGGCCACCCGCTGGGGCGCGGATACCATCATGGACCTGTCCACCGGCAAGAACATCCACGAGACCCGCGAGTGGATTCTGCGCAACTCCCCCGTCCCGGTCGGCACCGTGCCGATCTACCAGGCGCTGGAGAAGGTGAACGGCGACCCGACCGCGCTGACCTGGGAAATCTACCGGGACACCGTGATCGAGCAGTGCGAACAGGGCGTCGACTACATGACCGTCCACGCGGGCGTGCTGCTGCGCTACATTCCGCTGACCGCCAAGCGGGTGACCGGCATCGTCTCGCGCGGCGGATCCATCATGGCGGCCTGGTGCCTCGCGCATCACCAGGAATCGTTCCTCTACACGCACTTCCCGGAACTCTGCGAGATCCTGGCCCGCTACGACGTCACCTTCTCCCTCGGTGACGGCCTGCGGCCCGGCTCCATCGCCGACGCCAACGACGAGGCGCAGTTCGCGGAACTGCGCACCCTGGGCGAACTGACCAAGATCGCGAAATCCCATGGCGTGCAGGTGATGATCGAGGGCCCGGGGCACGTGCCGATGCACAAGATTGTGGAGAACGTGCGGCTCGAGGAGGAGCTGTGCGAGGAGGCGCCGTTCTACACCCTCGGCCCGCTCGCCACCGACATCGCCCCCGCCTACGACCACATCACCTCCGCGATCGGCGCCGCCATCATCGCGCAGGCGGGCACCGCCATGCTCTGCTACGTCACGCCGAAGGAACACCTCGGCCTGCCCAACCGCGACGACGTGAAGGTCGGCGTGATCACCTACAAGATCGCCGCACACGCCGCCGACCTGGCCAAGGGCCATCCGCACGCACAGCAGCGCGACGACGCGCTGTCCCAGGCCCGCTTCGAATTCCGCTGGCGCGACCAGTTCGCGCTGTCCCTCGACCCGGACACCGCGCGCGAGTACCACGACGAGACGCTGCCCGCCGAACCCGCCAAGACCGCACACTTCTGCTCCATGTGCGGCCCCAAGTTCTGCTCGATGCGGATCTCCGCGGACGTGCGCGAATACGCCGAGCGCCAGGGCTTGAACGACGCCGAGGCGCTGGAGGCGGGCATGGCGGAGAAATCCGCCGAGTTCGCCAGCCACGGCAACGCCGTCTATTTGCCCGTGGTCTCGTAATCGGCCACCCGCTGCCCGCCGCATCCCGACGATGTGGCGGGCGGTGGGACGGTACCGACGCTGGTTCACCGCATGGGTTCTCGTGGCCGCCGACACCGTGCTGATCCCCCGGCCGAATCAGTCGATCGGAAGCCGGCAAGCCGCACCCGGCAGTCGAGGCCGCCGCTGGGGCCGTGCACGGGGCTGAGCCCAGAAAAGATGTCGCAGCTGCTTAGCAGGTCGAATGCTTTGGCGCAGTGTTGGATTGATGTCGCAGTGGGAGAACCGCAGTGACGGTGGACGTTCTGTACTGTATGCGGTGCTGCTGGCGCACATGAGGTAGGTGGGTGTATGGACAGCGTGCGAGGTCTGCTTTATGCGGCGAAACGCCGGATGTATCGGGGGAACCGGCCGGGGACGTTCGCCCGGGTGCTGAACCGGGCTTCGGAGTGGATGTATTCGGCGGGTGTGCTGTCTCCTGGCTATGCCATGACTCTGGAAGTGGCCGGTCGGCGCACCGGGCGTCCGGTGACGCTGCCGATCGTGGTCGCCGAGTACGAGGGTCGGCGTTACCTGGTGTCGATGCTGGGCCGGGACGCGGGGTGGGTGCGCAACGTCTCCGCGGCCCATGGCCGGGCGTTCCTGCACCGGCGCGGCCGCGAAGCGGTACGGCTCGCCGAGGTGGAGGTGGGGGAACGGGCGCCGATCCTGCGCCGCTACCTTGCCGTCGCTCCCGGTGCCCGCCCGCACTTTCCGATCGACCGCACCGCCTCCCTCGACGAGTTCGCGCGGATCGCCGACCAGTACCCGGTTTTCCGGGTCGAACCCGCAGGTTAGCTCGCGCAGGCAACCGCGCCCGGATGCGGGCCACACCGCCTGAGGTCGATCGCTGGTGGCGCTCACCGCATGAGCGCGTCCGATCTTCGAGCACTCAATAGGACTGGAGTTCGATCAGCGTGCCCTCGGGGTCACGCAGGTGGGCGGTGCGCAGCCCGGGGCCCCACTGCGGGCGATCGGCCGGACCCGCTACTACGGTCGCACCATGCTTCGCGCACAGCTGCGCGCCCGCGTCGACATCGCGCACCCGGCAGACGAACATGACGGCGTCCTGCGACGGTGCGGCAGGCAGCGTAGACGTGCCGATGACCTCAGCCATCGCGGCGCGATCGAAGAGCACGAGTACGCCTTGGTCCGCGACGTCCCAGTTCGCGTATGGACCGGCGACGGTTCCCTTGACGAGGGTCGCCCCGATCAGCTCGGGCAGCACCGCCGCGTAGAAGTCGAAGCATTCGGCGAAGCGAGTGACCAGGAGTCTCGGATGTAGCGCGTCCACAGTGATCTCCGATTAGTTGGTTCAGACCTATTGTAGGTTTGCTCCTACAATAGTTCCATGGGTACCGAACGCGCACTCCCACCGAGCCTGCTCGGCCTCGACATCTACCTCCTATCGCGGGTCGGCAAGGCCGCGCGCACCGGGTTCGCCGACCGCCTCGCCGCTCGCGGCCTGCGCCTGTGGCACATGGCGATCCTCGCCGCGCTCGCCGACTTCGGCCCACATGCACAGCGGGACTTGGCCGAGCGCCTGACCATCCATCCCAGCGACGTGGCCAAGGTCGTCGACGAACTCGAGACCGCCGGTCAGGTGGAACGTGCGCGAGACGAGCGCGACCGTCGCCGGATCACCGTGCGCCTCACCCGGACCGGCCGTACCGCGTTGCGCTCCCTCGATCGCGAAGCCGGTCGGGTCGGCGACGAGATCCTCGCCCCGCTCGACCCGGCGGAGCGAGAGCAGCTGCATGCGATGCTGGAACGTCTCTTCGCCTATGCGTACCCGGAGTCCCGCACCGAGTGATCGTCTCCGCGCGAGACCATGCGGCTACGCGGGCGACTCATGATCACCGCGCTCTCGTCACACAGCGAGTCGAACGCGCGGCCACCCTCACCGGCCGCACCCGCGCCCGGACGCCGCTGAGAAAGTTCAGCGCACCGTCTGTTCGATCAAGCGGCGGGCCGCGCGATCGGTGCGCTCGACCTCGCCGGTGATCAGCCGGTCCTGCAAAATGCCGCGCAGGCCCGAAATCAGAAGCGTGGCGACGACTTCCGGGTCATCGACGGAATCGAGGCCGCGCAGTCCGTCGGCCAGCGCCGATACGAAGACGGCGATGGCCGAGTTGGCGTAATCGGCATACGGACTGCGTGGTGCACAGGCCGCGCCGAGCACCTGGAGCATCACCCGGACGCTCGTGCGGCCGTCGCCCGCGGCGTTGGCGGTCCAGAAGTCCCACAGCCGCTCGCGCAGGTCCGAAGCGTCGCCGATGTCGGCGAATACGGCCGCGATGTCGGGTCGCTGCGTCGCCAGCGCCTGGACCAGCAACTCCTCCTTGGTCGTGAAGTAGTAGATCAGCATGCGCGAGCTGGTGCCGAGTTCGGCGGCCAGCGGGCGCAGCGACAGGTCCGCGAGGCCGTGATCGGCGATGTAGCGCACGACGGCGGCGAGCAGTTCGGCGCGTTTGACGTGGTCGAGGGGGCGGGCCATGAGTTGACTGTAGCGATCGGTACAGGTATTCATGACATCGTGACTGTAACAATCGCTTCAGAAACTCGGGATTCGGTCGTGGTCACCGGATACGCGGCGACCACGTCGCTGGCCGACGACATGGACACGACCTGGTCCGAATTGCTGGCGGGGCACAGCGGGATCGGTGCGCTCGAGGACGATTTCGTGGCCGAGTACGACCTGCCGGTCCGCATCGGCGGCAAGTTGCAGTCACAACCCGGCGCGGAACTGAGCCGGGTCGAACAGCGCAGACATTCCTACGTCGAGCAGATGGCGCTGGTGCTCGGCCGCCGGGTCTGGCGCGCGGCGGGCGCGCCCGAGGTGGACGGCGAACGCTTGGCGGTGGCGATCGGCACCGGGCTCGGCGGTGGTGACGCGCTGATCTCCGCGGTCGACGCGATGCGCGCCGGTGGCTACCGCAAGGTGTCGCCGATGTCGGTGCCGATGGTGATGCCGAACGGTCCGGCCGCCACCGTGGGGCTCGAGATCGGGGCCAGAGCAGGCGTTTTCGCTCCGGTCTCGGCGTGCTCGTCGGGTTCGGAGGCGATCGCGCACGCCTGGCGGCTGATCACCACCGGCGAGGCGGACGTAGTGGTGGCGGGCGGGGTCGAAGGACACATCGACGCCGTGCCCATCGCGAGCTTCGCCATGATGCGCGCCATGAGCACCCGCAACGACGAACCCGAACGCGCGTCCCGCCCGTTCGACCGGGATCGCGACGGGTTCGTCTTCGGCGAGGCCGGCGCGCTGCTGGTGCTCGAGTCCGAGCGGCACGCACGCGCGCGCGGCGCGACCGTGTACGGGCGGGTACTCGGCGCGGGCATCACGTCCGACGCCTATCACATCGTCGCCTCCGAACCGGAGGGGCTCGGCGCGGCCCGCGCGATGCGCAAGGCCATCGAGACCGCGGGACTGCGCGCTTCGGACATCCAGCATGTGAACGCCCACGCCACGTCGACCTCCATCGGCGACGCCTCGGAGGCCAACGCGATCACCTCCGTCGTGCCCGACGCCTCGGTCTACGCTCCGAAATCCGCGCTCGGTCACTCGATCGGGGCGGTCGGCGCGTTGGAATCGCTGGTCACCATGCTCACCCTGCGCGATCAGGTCGTCCCGCCGACGTTGAACCTCGACAACCTCGATCCGGAGATCGATCTCGACATCGTCTCGGGCTCGCCGCGTACTCAACACATCGATTTCGCACTGAACAACTCGTTCGGTTTCGGCGGGCACAACGTCGCGCTCGCGTTCGGCCGGGTCTGATCCCGAGCCCGTTCCGGGGCGGGTTACCGTCGTTGTGCAAGCGACCGATCGGCCCGAAGGATGGACAGCGACGTGAGCGAGCGTCAGCGAAGCAACCGAGGACACGGCGCGCAGGCCCGCACTCAGCCGGGCGCGGGCGAGGCACGGTCATGACTGACGCCTTCTACCTACCCGATCCCGACCGGCCGGACCGATTCATCTCCACCGAGTTCACCCGTGGCCCCTGGTCGCCGGACGCCCAGCACGCCGGTCCACCGTCGGCGCTGCTCGGGCACGTGATCGAGCGGTGCGAGCCACGGCCCGGGTTCCAGGTCGGCCGGGTCGCCGTCGAGATCCTCGGCCCGGTGCCGCTGGAACCGCTCACCGCCCGGGCGCGCGTCGTACGTCCCGGCCGCAGCGTCGAACTCATCGAAGCGACGCTGTCCACCGAGCGCGGGCCGGTGATGCGGGCGAATGCCTGGCGATTCAAGCTGGCCGAGCCGGAATTGCCACTGCCGAACCACTTCTCGCCGACCGGCACCCGCCCTGGCCCGGAGCAGGCGGACGCGCCCGAGCCATTCCCGTCCACCCAGCCGATCGGCTTCCACACCGCCATCGATTACCGCTTCGTCAGCGGTTCCTTCGCCGAGCCCGGCCCGGCGATCTGCTGGATCAGGATCAAGCACCCGATCGTCGCCGGAACCGATCCGAGCCCACTGGAGCGCACCCTCGCGGCCGCGGACTCCGGCAACGGCGTCAGCGCGGTCCTGGACTGGTCGAAGTACTTGTTCATCAACACCGACCTGACGGTCACCCTGCACCGCCAGCCCGCAGGCGAATGGGTCTGCCTCGACGCCGTCACCTACCCCCAACCCCATGGCATAGGCATGGCCGAATCGGCGCTCTACGACGAAAAGGGCCCCTTGGGCCGCAGCACGCAAACCCTCTTCCTCGGCAACCGATAACCGAGGCAGACCCCACTCGGCGTTCGTCGCCGCCGCCGTTACGGACGGGTCGAGAACATGGACGGACCGACTATCGCTCTCGGCGCTGGTCGATAAGCGTCAGAAGTTGCCGGTCGGGCGTCCGGCGGTACTTCATCCGCACACTCTCGAAGCTCGTTTCAGCGCGCCGAGGAACTGCAAACAGTCGCCACCGTGCCCGGCATGCTGCGTCAGAATGATCCTCGCGACATCGAGCGAGATTTCACCTGGCTGTTCGCCACAGATGCGATGGCGGATTCGCACAATATCCGCGCTGACCGGCTGACTCATCGTCCCCTCCGCCGCGCGCGTTCGTCGGGGACTATATGCCGAGTCTTCGAGACGATGTGGTCCAGCGCTCGGGAGGTGTCGCCGTCATGACAGCGAGTCGGGACAGGTTACTCGAAATCGCCAGTTCCGCTGTTGAGCAGGGAGCCGACTTCTTCATACCGCCGATCGAGGAACGATCCGCGCCAAGGGCGATCGCGATTATGTGACCAGCCTTGGTGGCAGTGGGCTGGCGGCTGGGGAACCACCTCAGTCGCCCACCGCCGCGATACCCGGGTCGTGTGCATTGACGAGCCGAACCGACCCCTCTGCGGCCAGTTCGGCCAGCAGCCGCTGCGTGTGCAGTCTTGCTACTTCATCGTGCTGCGTAGACGCGGCGAACGCCTCGACCGCCGCGGGTGCGGTGCAAGCGAGTTGGGCGTGGTGGTGGATCGCGTCACCGACGTGCAGAAGTTCCTGACCGGCGTTCGGGTCGGCGATCACTACGCCGGCGTGGCCCGGCGAGTGGCCGGGCAGAGCGACCAGCCGGACCGATTCCGGAATGTCTTCCAGCGTCCAGGTGGAAAACCCCCGCCAATCGGCAGCCGGCTTCGGTGTCGGAGCCCACAGCACCCCATGGGACCACTGTGCGGGGAGGACTCGGTCCTTGCCCTCGTCGACTACGGCGCGACACGCGGGGCTGGCGTGCACGCGCACCCACGGGAAGTCGGCCAGGCCGCCGACGTGGTCGCGGTGGTGGTGGGTGAGGACCACGTCGGATAGATCGCGCGGATTGCGCCCCAACGCCTTCACCTGGGCCAGCAGGGTCTCGCTTGGGTCCAGCGCCGGGTTGACGCGCCTCAGCCAGTCCTGCCCCAAACGTTCCTCGGGAGACTCGATGTCCTTGTGGCCGATACCTGTGTCGACAGCGACCAGGCGGTCGTCCACCTCGATGAGCAGGCAACGGCAGATGAAATGAGGAACGCCGAAGACAGCCTCGCCGCCGGGGACGTTGAGGGTTCCGCAGTTGATTTCATGGATTTGCACTCACCAGATGCTAGAAGTTCGTGTCGACACGAAGTCAACGACAATGGTCCCGTGCCCAAGGAACTACTGAGCATCGGTGACGCCGCCGAGCACCTCGGGGTATCGACCCACCTTCTGAGACATTGGGAAACCGTGGGAATCGTCACCCCGCATCGCACAGCGGCCGGGGCTCGACGTTACGACGCGCAATCACTGGATGCACTATCCATCGCCCTCAAGTGCCAACAGGCGGGCATGCCGCTCGACGTGATCGCTCGCCTGCTCAATGGTGACCGCAGACAACGCCGACAGCTGGTCGCCGAGCAGCGCGAGGCAATCAACCGGCAACGCGCCCAACTCGCACAGACCGCCAACTACCTCGACCATGTCTTGGAGTGCTCGCATCCGATCGTGCGTGATTGCCCCGCATGCCGGGACTTCGCGGCATCAACGTCCTGACCCGCAAGAACTAGGGAGGCGGTCGGGCAGGAGGCGCTGCCGGAGAACGAGCGCCGCATCGCCGGTCGAAATCAGGTCACGGACGGGTCGAGATCTGTTGGACACTCCAGCCGTTGCCATCCGGGTCGGTGAAGAAGAATCCGACGTTGTCCAAGGGGTCGGGCGTGGGGGTCGGATTTTCGCCGAGGACTTGGATTTCGGTGAGTTCGACGCCTCGGGAGGTCAGTTCCTCATGGGCTTTGCGCAGGTCGTTGACTACCAGTTGGAGGCCTCGTTGGGATCCGGGGCGCATGTCCGGCACCGCGCCTCGGCCGATCACGATCGAGCAGCCCGAGCCGGGCGGGGTGAGCTGCACTATGCGCACGTCCTCGGCGATCTTCGTGTCGTGGTCGACGGCGAAGCCGAGTTGCTCCGCGTAGAACTGCTTGGCTCGGTCGATGTCCGACACGGGCACGATCACGACCTCGAGTGTCCAGTTCACGGCACTTCCTTTCGGCGGACTGCGGTATTCGTACCAGTTCGGACCGGTTCACCCCGGGAAATTCATCGCCGTGCCCACCGCCAAGAGAACTCGTCCGGCGCGGGCGGTGGGCCGGGGAGTTCGCCGTCGGAGCTCAGCCCGGCGACGAGCATCGCGAGCACGCGGCGGCGCAACTGGACCGTGCGCTCGGGGTCGGGCACCGCGACCGCCGCGCAAGATTCCAGGATCAGGCCGAGATCCTGCGGGGTGACGTCGGGACGCAGCTTGCCGGTGGCGTGGGCGCGGCGCACGAGTTCCTCGGTCGCCTCGCCGGAGCGCAGGACGTCGGGGAGGATCGATTCGTCGGGGGTGAACGTGCCCGCGAGGTGCACGGCGAGGGAATGCACGTCCGCGTCCACCACGCGCTCCAAGAAGCCGACGAGTCCGCGCCATCCGTCCGAATCCTCCAGCGCCGCTTCGGCTTCCGCGTTATATCGGCGCAGGCCGTCATGGCAGAGCGTGCGCAGCAGCACCTCCTTGCTCGGATAGCGGCGGTAGAGCGCGCTGATCCCGACGCCCGCGCGTTCGGCGACGGCGGAGATCGGGGCCGTCGCGTCGGCGAGGAAGACCACGCGGGCGGCCTCCAGGATCAAGCCGTCGTTGCGGGCCGCCTGCGCCTTGCGGCCGGGCAAACCCTTCTGAGCTGGGGCGTCGGATGTTCTCGGCATGGATTCAGCGTAGCACTTGAAACGGAATACTCTGTTCTGTTACTGTTGGAACAGAACAGAGTATTCCGTTTCAACAAGGAGCCCGACATGACCGCGATCACCCCCTTCCGCATCGACATCGACCAGGCCGAGCTGGACGATTTGCGCGACCGGCTCGCACGTACCCGGTGGGCTCAGCAGATCCCGGGTTCGGGCGACACCTACGGGGTGAGCGTCGAGCGCGTGCGCCACCTGGTCGATTACTGGCGCGACGGGTTCGACTGGCGCGCGGTCGAGAACGCGCTGAACGCCTACCCGCAGTTCACCACCGAGATCGACGGCCAGAACATCCACTTCCTGCACGTGAAATCCGCACGAGAGGACGCCTTTCCGCTGATCCTCACGCACGGCTGGCCCGGCACCTTCGTCGAGTTCGTCGGCATCATCGAGCCGCTCACCACGGCCGGATTCGATCTGGTGATCCCCTCGGTCCCGGGGTACGGCTTCTCCGGCCCCACCACCGAGGCGGGCTGGAACGACGCCCGCATCGCCCGCGCCTGGGCGGAGCTGATGCGGCGGCTCGGCTACGCCCGCTACGGCGCGGTGGGCAACGACGGTGGATCGCAGATCTCGCCGGAACTCGGGCGGGTGGCTCCGGAGAACGTCGTCGGCGTGCACGTCGCGCAGGTGTACTCCTTCCCGTCCGGCGACCCGGCCGAACTGGCCGATCTCGACGAGGACGAGCAGCGGTCGCTGGCCACCCTGGACTGGTTCGTGAAGAACAAGATGGGCTTCAACGTGCTGCAATCCCAGCAGCCGCAGACGCTGGCGCACGCGATCACGGATTCGCCCGCCGGATTGGTCGGCTGGAACGGCCAACTGCTCGGCCCGGATCTGGACGACGACTTCGTGCTGACCAATATCGCGATCCACTGGCTCACCGGCACCGCGGGCTCGGCGATCCGGCACTACTTCGAGAAGGACAAGGCCGAGCACCCCACCGCGCCGAGCACGGTTCCGCTCGCGCTGTGCGGCTCCTCCGGCGATTTCCACGGCATCCGGCGCTTCGCCGAGCGCGATCACAACATCGTCTCGTGGCGCACGCACGATGTGTTCACCCACTACCTGCACCATGTGGCGCCCGCGCTCATGACGGAGGAGATCACGGAGTTCTTCGCGAAGCTGCGCTGAGACAGTCGCTTATGGCATCGAGAGTCGCGGCCATGGTTCGTCTCGATTCCCGCTGATGTACTGGATTCATCAACAGCACAACAGCTTTCGAACAAGGAGAGAAACCATGCGAATCGCGGTCTTCGGAGCCACCGGTACCGTCGGTCGTCTCGTCGTCGAGCAGGCGTTGCGGGAGGGTCACGAGGTGACGGCCTTCACCCGCAGCGCCACGAGCGTCACGCAGCGGCACGAGCGGCTGCGCGTCGTGGAAGGCGATGTGCTGGACACGAATTCGGTGCAGCGCGCGGTGGAGGGACAGGACGCGGTGCTGGTCTCGCTCGGCAACGGCCGCAAGGGCGTGGTCCGGGCGGGCGGCACCAAAGCGATCATCGAAGCGATGCGGCGGACGGGCGTGAAACGGCTGATCTGCCAGACGACGCTCGGTGTGGGCGACAGCAAGGGCAACCTGAACTTCCTGTGGAAGTACGTGATGTTCGGGTTGCTGCTGCGCCCGGCCTATGCCGACCACGTCGAGCAGGAGGAGTACGTCCTGGCCAGCGACCTGGATTGGACGATCGTGCGGCCGAGCGCGTTCACCGACGGACCGGCCACCGGCAGCTACCGGCGCGGGTTCCCGGCGGACGAGCCCGGACTCACCCTGAAGATCTCCCGCGCCGACATCGCCGACTTCATGATCGAGCAACTGACCGACACCACCTACCTGCGCCAGGCGCCGGGCATCTCGAACTGAGCGCGCCATGCGGCGGCACGAAAGCGGCCCACGCCTGGAGCGTGGGCCGACGCACCTCATGCGTGCTCGTGCGGTTCGCCCCAGGCCGGGAACGGATCGGGATACTCCGCCCACGCACCCGGTCCCTCGGCGAACTCCGCCTCGGTGAGCAGGGCGCCGTCCAGCAGTGCACGCACCTTCTCGCAGTCCAGCCCGATCCCGATGAACACGATCTCCTGCCCCGGCGGCACCTCCAGCGACGACCACCAGGCGGCGGGTTCGAAAACCAGGTTCGGTCCCGCTTGCGACCACACCGCGGCCAGCGTCGAACGGCTCGCGATCCAGCAGAATCCCTTGCTGCGCAACAGACCGCGCAACCGCTCCAGCGCGCCGGAAAGGCGCAGTGGATGGAACGGCCGATCGGCGGTGTAGGTGAGGCTGCGGATGCCGTACTCCTCGGTCTCCGGCGTGTGGCCGCCTGCGAGTTCCTCCGCCCACCCTTCGGCCGCCGCGGCGACCAGCGGGTTGTAGCGGCCGGTGTCGAGCACCTCGCGCAGGTCGACCACACCGTTGCTGGTGCGCAGCACGTGAGCGCGCGGATTGAGCCTGCGCACCGTGGCCTCCACCGCGCCCGCCGCCGCGACGCCGACCAGGTCGGTCTTGTTGACCAGCACGACGTCGGCGAACTCGGCCTGATCCACCAGCAGGTCGGCGATGGTGCGCGCGTCGCCCTCGCCCGCTTCCGGATTCCGCTCGGCCAGCGCTTGGCCGCGCGCCACTTCCGCGAGGAAGGTCGAGGCGTCGACCACGGTCACCATGGTGTCCAGCCGGGCGACGTCGCCGAGCCGGAACCCGTCCTCGAACTCCCAGTCGAAGGTCGCGGCCACCGGCATCGGCTCGGAGATGCCGGTGGACTCGATCACCAGCTGATCGAACCGGCCCTCGCGGGCGAGCCGGGCCACCGCCTCGATCAGGTCCTCGCGCAGGGTGCAACAGATGCAGCCGTTGGTCAGTTCGACCAGCTTCTCTTCGGTGCGGTCGAGGTGGCCTTGGCCCGCGACCAGCGCGGCGTCGATGTTCACCTCACTCATGTCGTTGACGATCACCGCGACCCGGCGGCCCTCCCGGTTGGCGAGGATGTGGTTGAGCAGCGTCGTCTTGCCCGCACCGAGGAAGCCGGACAGCACGGTGACGGGAAGCAGATCGGAGTCCATGACGTTAATGATAACGATTTTCATTTTATCTCTACGGGCGGGTCCGGTTGCTCGTAGCGGGAGAACGACGTCGCCGTAGGGTTTGGGTCGTGAAATTGCTGCCATTGCCCGCCGAGGGGCAGACCCCCGTCCGGGCGCTCACCATTGCCGGTACCGATTCCGGCGGAGGCGCCGGAATTCAAGCCGATACCCGCACCATGGCGCTGTGCGGCGTGCACGCCCTGGTCGCGGTCGCGGCGGTGACCGTGCAGAACACGGTGGGCGTCAGCGGTTTCCACGAGATTCCGCCGCAGGTCGTGGCCGCTCAGGTGCGCTCGGTCGCCGGGGACATCGGGGTCGGCGCCGCGAAGACCGGCATGCTGGCCTCGACCGCGATCATCGAGGCGGTCGCGGAGGTGTGCCGGGAGGTCGGCATCGGCCGCGATGGCGAGATTCCGCTGGTCGTCGATCCGGTGGCGGCCTCCATGCACGGCGACCCGCTGCTGCACGCCGAAGCGTTGGACGCGCTGCGCAGCACCCTGATTCCGCTCGCGACCGTGGTGACGCCGAACCTGGACGAGGTCCGCCTGCTCACGGGCATCGAGGTAGCGGACGACGATTCGGCGCGGCGCGCGGCCGAGGCGCTGCACAAGCTGGGACCGCGGTGGGCGATCGTCAAGGGCGGGCACCTGCGTTCCTCCGAATACAGCACCGACCTGCTGTTCGACGGCGAGCAATTCCTCGAGTTCACCGCGCCGCGCATCGCGACCGGCAACGACCACGGCGGCGGCGACACGCTGGCCGCCGCGATCACCTGCGCACTCGCCCACGGCTGTCCGGTGCCCGAAGCGGTCGAGTTCGCCAAGGAGTGGACCTACCGTTGCTTGGCAGCGTCCTACGATCTCGGCGCGGGCCATGGGCCGGTGTCCCCGCTGTGGCGGTTGCACCGGAGCTGATCGGCGCCATTTCTTGTCGGTGGGCGCTGCGATACTGAAGACGTCGCCGACACGGATGGCTTCAACGGCGAGGCGATCGGAACAACGACGTTCGGCGTGGACGCGGCACGACCTCGGCGCCCGGCCCGGGGGGCGCTCCGGTCACAACGTGAAAACGGCAAGATGCAGCGGACGATCGGCCGCGATGGCGATGCCGTGCAGCCGAGCGCTCGCCGCCACCAGCGCGAAGATGGTCTCGCTCAGATAGTCGGCGAACTGCTCGGCCGTCATGGCGGGCGGCTCCAGCCGGTTCACTCCCGGCCACCAATCGGTGGCCGAGGCCACCGCGCCGAAGATCGAATAGATCACCAACTGCACGTTTTCGACCCGCACCGACTCGTCGTCCACGACGCCTGCGAACAACTCGGCGGCGCGCCGGGCGGACTGCCTGGCCGATTGCAGCACGCGATCGGCGTCGTCGGACCGTTGCGTGAAGTGGCTGTGCAGCATGAACCGGAAGACGTTCGGCTGCCGCGACACCACCAGCACGTATTCGGACGCGGCGCGGCGCACCAGGTCACCGGCCGAGTCGCCGGTGAGGTCGAAGCTGGTCATGACCTGTTCCCAGAGCAGGTCGCGAACCCGGTCCACGATCGCGTTGTAGAGGTCGGTCTTGTCTTCGAAATGGCGATACAGCTTCGGTTTGGCCGCGCCCGCCTCCTTGGCGATGTCGCCCATGCTGACGGCGGGACCGAATTTGTCGAGGGCGCGGAACGCCGCGTCCACGAATTCCTCGCGCACCTTTCTGCGATGCTCGCGCCAGCGCTCGGTGCGGGCGTCCACGCGTTTCGGCGGCTGGTCGTCTTCCGTCCGGCCGCGCAGCATCACGAATCCGGATGCTACCTGCACCGAGCAGCACCGATAACCGGACGTCCGCCGGGCATTCACCCGGCGATCCCGAGCTACCAGGAACCTCACAGCTGAGGCCCAGCGCGGTGGCAGTGTGGCCGTCGAGTCTGGTTCGCATGACCGAGACTTCCACCGTCGCGGCGACGGAACGGACCGAGACCACGGGCGCGCCCGTGCTGGACGTGGTGATACCCGTCTACAACGAAGAGACCGACCTCGGCGTGTGCGTGCGCAGACTGCACGCCTACCTGCGCGAGGGCTTCCCGTTCCCGGCGCGCATCACGGTCGCCGACAACGCGAGCACCGACGCCACGCTCCAGGTCGCCCAGCTGCTCGCGGAGGAATTGGACGATGTGCGCGTCGTCCATCTGTCCGCCAAGGGGCGCGGTCGGGCGCTGCGCGCGGTGTGGGAACACTCGGACGCGCAGGTGGTCGCCTACATGGACGTCGACCTGTCCACCGACCTGAACGCCTTGCTCCCGCTGGTCGCGCCGCTGATCACCGGGCATTCGGACCTGGCCATCGGCACCCGGCTCGACGCCGCGTCCCGCGTTGTGCGCGGACCCAAGCGCGAGATCATCTCGCGCTGCTACAACCTGCTGCTGAAGGCCTCGCTGCGCGCGCACTTCTCCGACGCGCAGTGCGGCTTCAAGGCGATGCGCACCGAGGTGGCGCGCCGCCTGCTGCCGCTGGTGCACGACGGGGAATGGTTCTTCGACACCGAATTGCTGGTGCTCGCCGAGCGCGCGGGTGTGCGGATTCACGAGGTCCCGGTGGACTGGATCGATGACCCGGACAGCCGCGTCGACATCATCGACACCGCCCGCAAGGACCTGCTCGGCATCTGGCGGCTGGGTCGGGCGCTGGCGACCGGCGCGCTGCCGCTGGAGGAACTGCGCCGCTCGGTGGGCCGGGAACCGCTGGTGCCCGGCGTGCCGCTGGGCATGGTGGGTCAGCTGGTGCGGTTCGCGATCGTCGGTGTGTTGAGCACGCTGGCCTACCTGCTGCTCTACGTGGCGCTGCAACCATTGACCGGCGCGCAAGTGGCGAACTTCGCCGCCCTGCTGATCACGGCGGTGGGCAACACGGCGGCCAACCGGGCCTTCACCTTCGGCGTGCGCGGCTCGAACGGGGCCGTGTCGCACCAGTTCCAAGGTTTGGTGATCTTCGGCATCGGGCTGGCGCTCACCAGCGGTTCGTTGTTCGCGCTGCATCGGTGGGCGCCGGACTCCTCGGTGCATCTGGAACTGTTCGTCCTGGTGGCGGCGAACCTGGTGGCGACGCTGCTGCGGTTCGTCGGGCTGCGCTGGGTGTTCCGCGACAGCGGAGGCGATCGTGCGTCGAACGCATCGGGGCGCGCCGCGGAGGTTCGTCGATGACGGCGACTCTGACCGCGCAACCGGTCGCGGCCGAACCGCGGCCCCGGGCCGAACGGAACTGGGAGTTTCCGGCGCTGGCGGCGCTGCTGCTCGGCACGGCGGTGGCCTATCTGTGCAACCTGAGCGCCAATGGGTGGGCGAATTCGTTCTATTCCGCCGCGGTGCAGGCGGGCTCGGTGTCGTGGAAGGCGTTCTTCTTCGGGTCTTCCGACGCGGCCAATTCGATCACCGTGGACAAGCCACCCGCCTCGCTGTGGTTGATGGAGCTTTCGGTGCGGGCCTTCGGGCTGGGCAGCTGGAGCATCCTGGTGCCGGAGGTACTGCTCGGCGTGGCGAGCGTGGCACTGCTGTGGGCGACGGTGCGCAGGCCGTTCGGGCCCGCGGCCGGATTGCTCGCCGGGTTGGCGCTGGCGGTGACGCCGGTCGCGGCGTTGATGTTCCGCTTCAACAATCCCGAAGCGCTCTTGGTGTTCTTGATGGTCGCCGCCGCCTTGGCGATGACCCGGGCGGTGGAGGACGGCCGCTGGCGGTGGCTGGTACTGACCGGCGCGCTGATCGGATTCGGCTTCCTCACCAAGCAACTGCAGGTGCTGCTGGTGGTTCCGGCGCTCGCGCTGACCTATCTGCTCGCGGGCCCGCCGAAGCTCGGCAAGCGCGTCCTGCAACTCTTCGCGGCCGGGGCCGCGATGGTGGTGGCCGCGGGCTGGTGGCTGCTCGCGGTGGAGTTGTGGCCCGCCTCGTCCCGTCCGTGGATCGGCGGCTCGCACCAAAACTCCATCCTGGAACTCACCCTCGGCTACAACGGGCTCGGCCGGCTCAACGGCAACGAGCGCGGCAGTGTCGTACCGGGCGGCGGTGAGCTGCCGCCGGGCGGCAACGGCATGTGGGGGGAAACCGGCATCACGCGGATGTTCGAACCGGCACAGGGCGGTCAGATCGCGTGGTTGATCCCCGCCGCGCTGGTCGCGCTGGTCGTCGGGATCCTCCTGCGCGGCAGAGCGGCTCGCACCGACCGGCAGCGCGCTTCGCTCGTCCTCTGGGGCGGATGGCTGCTGGCGACCGGGCTGGTGTTCAGCTTCATGGCGGGCATCTTCCACCAGTACTACACCGTCGCCCTGGCTCCGGCCGTCGCCGCGCTGGTCGGCGCGGGCGCGGTCCTGGCGTGGCGAGGGCGGCATCGGCCGTGGGTGCGGCTGGCGTCGGCACTCGCGGTGGGTCTCACCACGGCGACCGCGTGGATGCTGTTGTCGCGCAGTCCGGAATGGCAGTCGTGGCTGCGCTGGACGGTGCTGGTCGTCGGCGTGCTCGCGACACTCGCCGTGGTCGTTCCCGCGCCCCGCAAGCCGGCCGCGGTGTCGGCGCTGGCGGTCGCGTTCACCTTCCTGGCCGGGCCTGTCGCCTATGCCGTCGACACCATCGCGACGCCACACGCCGGTTCGATTCCTTCGGCGGGGCCGAACGTCGCGATGCGCGGGCGGCCACCGTGGGGCGAAGGCATGCCCGGCATGGGTCGCCGCATGCAGAACGGAACGAGCACGGGCCGCGACGGCGCCGCGCAAGCACCGGGTGGCACACCGCCGGACGGAGGTTCGCCGGGTACGGCACCGGACGGCCGAATTCCTCAGCCGGGCAGCCGACTTCCGGGCTCCGGACCGCAGGGCAACGCGCCCGGCGGCCGGACACCGAGCGGCGGACGCCAGGGCACCACGCCCAACGGGCAGGCCCCCGGCGGCGCGGGTACGCCGCCAGGCTTCCCGCCCGACGGGCAAGCTCCTGACGGCGCGGGGACACCGCCGGGTTTCCCGCCCGGTACCGCGCCGCAAGGCACCGCGCCCGGCGAGCAGGCACCGGACGGCACCGTGTTCCCGCAGGGAACGGGCGGTATGCCCGGAGACGGCGGTCCCGGTCCCAATGGCGGCGGTGGGATGGGCGGCCTCCTCGGGGCGAGCGAACCGAGCGCGCGGATCGTGTCCCTGCTCGAGCAGAACGGCGGCGACTACACCTGGGTGGCCGCGGCCATCGGCTCGAACAGCGCCGCGGGCTTGCAGTTGGCCACCGAACTCCCGGTGATGCCGATCGGCGGCTTCAACGGCAGTGACCCCTCGCCGACGCTGGAGCAGTTCCAGCGGTATGTCGCCGAAGGGAAGATCCACTACTTCGTCGGCGGCGGCCGCGGCGGGCCCGGTTCATCCAGTTCCTCTCCCAGTGCGCAGATCTCGCAGTGGGTCGAGGAGAACTTCACCGCCGTCCAGGTGGACGGGGTCACCTTGTACGACCTGACCGCTGCCCACTGAAACCACGCGATGCGGCCCTGTCGCCCTGCATCCCTCGGAGCCGCATCGCCTTCCACTGTTCAGCGCATTCCTCTGCACTCGCTGAACACCGCATCCGCACCGGCGTCATACCTCGGCGCCGGTGCGGACCGCGTTTTCGACGTCTTCGCGTGGCTACCGGACGGACTCGACCCACTCGGCGAACGTCGGGCCTGCGAGCTTGGCGTGCGGGCCAGGGAGGAGTCCACCGTTTTCGAACACCTCACGATCGGGATTGTCCTGGTCGCTCACCTCGACGACGTGTGCGGGTGCGCCGCGACGGGCGGCGAGCAGGGTTGCGGCACCGGCCATCGTTTCCGGTTGCGGGCCCGCGATTTCCGGGAATGGAGCCGCGGTGGTCTCGGGCGCGGGGCCGAGCGCCAGGCGGACCAGTTCCTCGGCGACGGTACGCGCGGCGACCAGTTGGGTGCGCATCCCGGCGAGGTAGGCGGTGTCTCCCTGGGTGCCCCACCCCATCATCAGCTCGACCAGTTCGTGGAACTGCGCCGCACGCAGGATCTGCACCGGCAGCGGCCCTTCCAGCAGCGCTCGTTCGTGGGCCAGCTTGGCCGCGTTGTATCCGGCGGTGGTGCCGTCGATGCCGATGATCGATGCCACCACCAGTCGCTCGACCCCTGCCTTCTGTCCCGCTTCGTGCAGATTGCGCGCGGCCGCGGTGAAGAAGGCCGTCGCCACCTCCCGGTCCGGGGACGGCGTGCTGGAAACGTCGATCACGACGCGCACACCATCCAGCGCATCGACCAGGCCCCGCCCGGTCTCGATGTCGACACCGTCGGCCCGGGAGAAGGCGACCACGTCGTGCCCCTGCTCGTTCAGCACATCCACCACGTGCCTGCCCAGCCGCCCGGTCGCGCCCGCTACCGCGATCTTCGTGGCCTTCACCATGATCCTCACTCCTTGTGTCGCTGCGTCGTTTCGCGTTCACAGGAAGGACGACGCGACGTCGGCGAGTGTGACATCGACCCGAAGGCGCTCGGAGTTGGCACCGGCGCAGGCTATTCGAGCGTCAGGCCTTGGCACACCGCAAAACTCCAGCGATGATGATCGGATGCGTGACAGCGCACATTCCGGAGCCGGAGCCCGGAGCGCATCAGGTCATGTGTCCACCGCGAACATTCAGGGAGACAGTTGAACGCTTTCACGAAGCTGGCCGTGACGGTGGTCAGCGCACTGGTCGCAACCGCGCTCACCGTCGGATTCGCCGCCACCGCGTCGGCCGCGCCCGTCGACCGCACCGAACCGATCGCCGCGGCGACCAGCGAGACTCCGCAGGTGACCTACATCAAGGCGTGCCTGCCGCCCGGCGACACGATCGAACTGCGCACGGGAATCGGCGCGGCGATCGGCGCCGCCATCGGCGCGCTGGTCGGCCTGCCCGTCTTCTTCGTCGGCGCGATCCCCGGCGCGATCATCGTCGGCCTGATCGGCGCCGCCATCGGAGCCTCCTCCTACGCCATCGACTCCGGGCGCCTCGAGCAGCAAGGATTGTGCTGATCGGTCACAGCGCGTGAGCGCGCCGAGTTCGGTGGAGCCCTAAGCGAATTCGTTGAACATGAGGGGCGCGAGTTGCCTGTCGCGCCCCCACGGATTCGCGCGATCACATGCACCAGGACATCGGGACCCGGTAAGCGGCGCTTCCCACACAGGGAGGCCAAAAGTGACACATGTTATTTCCTAATGGTAATACTACTTTCGTAGTAGCCGTATCGTTAGACGAGCTCACGGTTTCGGCGTTGCTTTCGGAACCGCGCCGAACATGTTGTCCGGCAACGGTTCCGCCGATCGATCGTCATCTGATGAAGGAAAGTTCATGGCAACTGTCGCACCGGCGACAACTGTCGTTGTCGCGCAGGCGACGGAACTATCGACCGCGCGCAGCCGACCGCCGCGGGCCGCGCTCGCCCTGGGCGCGGCCATCGTGTTCACCGCGATCTCCCTGGCGGCCTGGCTGCTGTTCTTGCGGCCGAACTGGGAAATGTACTGGCATCAAATAGATCTGCAGGTCTACATGTGGGGCGGCAAGGCCGCCGCCCTACACCCGGATCAGTTGTACACCGCTCGCGGCCCGATGTTCCTGCCGTTTCTCTATCCCGTCTTCGCCGCGTGGATCTGCGCCGAATTGGCGCGGTTCCCGATCGACTACATCGGCACCGGCATGGTGGTCACGACGCTGATCTCCCTGTATGTCAGCGTGTGGTGCACCGCTGTGCTGATGCGGTATCGGCGTGGGCTCGGCATGCCTGCGATGACGCTCGCCGTCGGCAGCGCCGCACTCTGGCTCGAGCCGGTGCAGCAGACCTTCCGCTTCGGGCAGATCAGCATGATCCTGATGGCCATGGTCTTGGTCGACCTGGCCACGCCGAAGCGCCGCTGGAGTCCGCGGCATCCTCATCGGTATCGCCACCGGCATCAAGCTGACGCCCGCGGTGTTCATCGCCTATCTGGTGATCACACGCCAATTCAAGGCCGCTGCCGTCGCGGTGGGCGCGTTCGCGGCCACGGTCGCGGCCGGGCTCTGGTATCGGCCGACCGAGGCGATCCAGTTCTGGACCACGACTGTGGCGTCGCAGAACCGGATCGGCTTCGCGTACGTGCAGAATCAGTCGCTCAACGGTGTGCTCGGCCGCCTGCAATGGACCACGTGGGACAGTCATGTGCTGTGGCTCCTCGGCGCCGGTGGGCTCGGGCTGGCCGGGTTGGCCGCCGCGCGGATCGCCTACCAGCGGGGAGAGGAGATGCTCGGCGTCCTGCTCGCCGCCGGTGTGACGCTGCTGTGCTCACCGATCTCCTGGACGCACTATTGGGTGTGGGCGGTGCCCGCGCTCGTCTGGGCTGTGCACGCGCTCTCCCCACGGGCGCGGACGGCAGGCATCGCCGCGGTCACGACGATCGCACTGTTCGCCTTCGCGTGGCCGATGCAAGTCGACTCGATCGGAGCATGGGATCAGACGCTGCCGCTGCTTCCGCAAGGCCTGATCTGGTTCGTACCCCAGACCAACGGCCGGGAATTCCATTGGACCGTCGTGCAATTCCTGGTCGGCAACTCCTACGCTCTGCTCACCCTCGGCGCCATGGTCGCCGCGATAGCCCTGCTCCTGAGCGCGCCGAGACCGGCACCCAGTGACCCGATCGCGGACTCCCGCTCAGCGAGGAGCGTGCAAAGCGGCGTGTAGCGTGGCCGCCCATTGCTCGACTATGCGCTTGCGGCGGGCCGAGTCGTCGGTGAGGACGTCGGCCAACCCCAGGCCGCGCGCCATGTCCAGGGTCGCCTGGACCAGGTGATGGGTGACCGGATCGGAGTCGTCCACGCCGAGGGCCTCGATCGCGCGACGGTGCGACGCGCGGCCGAAGCGGGCTTCCAGCGGGACGATGCGTTCGCGCAGCACCGGGTCGGCCGCGGCGTGCGTCCACACCTGCAACGCGGCTTTGAACAGCGGACTGGTGTACGACTCGACCAGCCCCGCCACCACCGCCTCCGTACGGCCGACGCCGTCGCCCAGCTCCCCCAGCGACGACGCCTCTTGCACCGCCTGCCCGCTGCGCGTGTCGAACATGAACTCCAGCGCGGCGGTGATCAAATCCTCCCTGGTGGGAAAGTGATGCTGCGCCGCGCCACGCGACACCCCGGCCCGTTCGGCGACGACCGCGACCGTCGCGGCGGCCCAGCCCATCTCGGCCAGACAGTCGATGGTCGCCTCGAGCAGGCGCTGCCGGGTGGCTCGGCTGCGGTCCTGCTTGGGTTCGTGAGGTGTCGCCATGGTCGTTATTCTGCCCAGCTCGGCGGGCGGCGCTGCAAAAAGGCCAGCATGCCCTCGTGCACTTCGGGGGTGCCGAAGAAGCTCGCCGAACGCCGCGCGAGCTCCTCGGCGGAGGCGTCGAACTCCGCGAGGATGCCCGCGTTGACCAGCCGCTTGGCCTCGGCCAGCCCCTGCGGGGAGCCCTTGCGCACTTCCCCGCACAGCCGCGCCACCTCGGCGGCCGGGTCGTCGGCGGTCACCGTGACCAGGCCGATCTGCTCGGCGACGGCGGCGTCGAACTTCTCGCCGGTGAGGTAGTACCTGCTGGCCGCGCGCGGATCGAGCCTGGGCAGCAGGGTCAGCGAGATCATGAACGGCGCCAGCCCGATCCGCACCTCGGTGAGCGCGAAACTGCTGCCCCGCCCGGCCACGACGATGTCGCAACCGGCCACGATGCCCATGCCGCCCGCCCGCACGTTGCCGTCGATCCGCGCGATCACCGGCTTCGGGATCTCCACCAGCCTGCGCAGCACGCCGATCATGACCCGGGTGCGCTCGTCGGCGGCCACGGCCGGATCGGCGTCGCTCGCCTCGCTCAGATCGGCGCCCGCGCAGAAGGTGGTGCCGGTGTGCGCGAGCACGACGACGCGCACCTTCTCGTCGTCGGCGGCGTCGTCGAGTCCGCGCAGCAGCTCGGCGACCAGCTTGGACGACAGCGCGTTGCGGTTGTGCGGCGAGTCGAAGGTGAGCGTCGCCACGCCGCCGCTCACCTCGTAGCGGACGAACGGAGCCGTCTCGGTCATGCGCGTCCTCTCAGTACGACTTCGGCAGGCCCAGCGAGTACTGGGCGACGAAGTTCAAGACCATTTCCCGGCTCACCGGCGCGATGCGGCCGATGCGAGCGGCGGCGAGCATGGCGGCCAGTCCGACGTCCTTGGTCAGGCCGGAGCCGCCGTGGGTCTGGACGGCCTGGTCGAGCGCCTTGATACTGGCTTCCGCCGCCGCGTATTTCGCCATGTTGGCGGCCTCGGCGGCGCCCATCTCGTCGCCCGCGTCGTAAAGGGTCGCGGCCTTCTGCATCATCAGCTTCGCCAGCTCCACTTCGACCTTCACCTGCGCCAGCGGATGCGAGATCCCCTGGTGCGCACCGATCGGCGTCTTCCACACCGTGCGCTCCTTGGCGTATTCCACCGCGCGTTCGATGGCGTAGCGACCCATGCCGACGGCCATCGCGGCACCCATGATCCGCTCCGGGTTCAGGCCCGCGAACAACTGCATCAACGCGGCGTCCTCCTTGCCGACCAGCGCGGTGGACGGCAGCCGGACGTCGTCGAGGAACAGGTTGTACTGGTGATCGGGCTCGATGATGTCCATCTCCTGCGCCGTCTTGGTGAAGCCTTCGGCGTCGGTCGGCACGATGAACAGGGCGGGCTTGAGCTTGCCGGTCTTGTGGTCGGAGGTGCGGGCCACGATCAGCACGGCCTCGGCCTGGTCCGCGCCGGAGATGAAGATCTTGCGGCCGTTGAGGATCCAGTCGTCACCGTCGCGGCGCGCGGTGGTGGTGATCTGGTGGGAGTTGGAGCCCGCGTCCGGCTCCGTGATGCCGAACACCATCTTGCCGGAGCCGTCGGCGAGCTTGGGCAGCCATTCCTGCTTCTGCTCGTCGGTGCCGTACTTGGTGATGATGGTGCCGCAGATGGCCGGGGAGACCACCATCAGCAGCAGGCCCGCGCCCTGCGCGGACAGCTCCTCCAGCACCAGCGACAACTCGTACATGCCCGCGCCGCCGCCACCGTATTCCTCCGGCAGGTTCACGCCGAGGAAACCGAGTTTGCCCGCCTCCTGCCACAATTCGTCCAGCGGCTCGCTCTTGCGCGCCTTCGGCAGCACGTAGTCGCGGTAGTTGTACTTCGCGGCCAGCGCGGCGACGGCGGCCCGCAGCGCCTTCTGCTCGTCGGTCTCAATGAAAGGCCCACCCGCCGCCCGGCCGCCGCCCCTCACCGAATCGCTGCGCGATGCTGTAGTCATAACTTCTCCTGGAGTTCTACGGGTTCGACGACCGCGAGCACGGCGCCGACGTCGACCTGCTGGCCGACGGTGACGTTGACGGCGCTGAGCACACCCGCGGCGGGCGCGGCGATGGTGTGCTCCATCTTCATCGCCTCCAGCCACAGGATCGGCTGGCCCTGTTCGACATGGTCGCCGACCTCCGCGCCGAGCCGGATCACGCTGCCCGGCATGGGCGCAAGCAGGGAGCCGGTGGCCACCTGGTCGGCCGGGTCGCTGAAGCGCGGCAGCCTGCGCAGGGCTACCGGGCCGAGCGGTGAGTCGACGTAGACTTGGTCGCCGTAGCGGGCGACCTCGAACTGCCTGCGCACCGGGCGGCGCTCACCCGGAACCGACAGCACGACGCGATCGGGAGCCGACTCGACGAGAGCGAGACCGTCGTGACCGTCCACGGTGACGGCGGTGCGGCCGAACCGGTAACCCACCTCGTGCGTTCCGGTAGTGCGGCTTTCGTAGGACTTTCGCTGTGACTGCGAGGGGAGATTGCGCCACCCGCTGGGCAGCCCGCCGCCCATCCGCGCGCTGTCCCGGTTGGCGGCGGCGTCGGCGAGCGCGGCGGCCACAATGGACAGCGCCTCGTCGGACTCCGACACCAGCGGCGCGGCCAGGGCGTCCAGCCCATGCGTGGTGAAGAACGCGGTGTCGGTGTCACCCGCCAAGAACGCCGGATGACGCAGCACGCGCACCAGCAGGTCGCGGTTGGTGACCAGGCCGTGGATCTTCGCGCGGTGCAGCGCCGAAGCCAGCAATCGTGCAGCCTCGCTGCGGGTTTCGGCGTAGGAGATGACCTTGGCCAACATCGGGTCGTAGTGCACGCCGACCACCGAGCCGTCCACCACGCCCGTGTCGAGCCGCACGCCCGGGCGGTCCAGCAGGTCGAACTCGGTGAGCACCGACGGGATATCGATCCGGTGCACGGTCCCGCTCTGCGGCTGCCAGTCGTGCGCCGGGTCTTCGGCGTAGAGCCGGACCTCGATCGAATGCCCGTGCATGGCGGGCGGTTCGGCGGGCAACACGCCGCCGACGGCAACGTCCAGTTGCAGGCGCACCAGATCCAGCCCGGTGGTGCACTCGGTGACCGGATGCTCCACTTGCAGGCGGGTGTTCATCTCCAAGAAGAAGAACTCGCCCTGCTCGTCGGCGAGGAACTCGACGGTGCCCGCACCGGTGTAGCCGATCGCGCCCGCCGCCAGCCGCGCCGCCTCGAACAGCCGCGCCCGCATACCCTCGGTGCGCTCCACCAGCGGCGACGGAGCCTCCTCGAGCACTTTCTGGTGGCGGCGCTGGATCGAGCACTCACGCTCGCCGACCGCCCAGATCGTGCCGTGCGTGTCGGCCATCACCTGGACTTCGATGTGCCTGCCGGTCTCGAGGTAGCGCTCGCAGAAGACCGTCGGATCGCCGAAGGCGGATTCCGCCTCGCGCCGGGCGGCCTCGATCTGCGCGGTCAGGTCGGCCAGCTCGCGCACCACGCGCATACCGCGTCCGCCGCCGCCGGCGGAAGCCTTGATCAGCACCGGCAGGTGCGCCTCGGTGACCTCGGCCGGGTCCAGTTCGGCGAGCACCGGCACGCCCGCGGCGTCCATCATCTTCTTCGCGGCGACCTTCGAGCCCATCTGCTCGATCGCCTCGACGGGCGGCCCGATCCAGACCAGCCCGGCGTCGAGCACGGCCTTGGCGAATTCGGCGTTCTCGGAGAGGAATCCGTATCCGGGATGGATGGCGTCGGCGCCCGCGGCGAGCGCGGCCTCGATGATCAGCTCACCGCGCAGATAGGTCTCCGCGGGTGTGTTGCCGGGCAGGCGCACCGCGGCGTCCGCCTCGGTGACGTGCGGCGCGGCGGCATCCGCGTCGGAGTACACCGCGACGGTGCCCAGACCCGCTCGGCGGCAGGTCGCGAAGACCCGGCGGGCGATTTCGCCCCGGTTGGCGACGAGAACGTTCGTGATATCCGCACCTGTCATGTTCGGCCTCACATTCGGAAGACGCCGAAGCCATCGGCGCCTTTGATCGGGGCGTTGTGAATGGCCGACAGGGACATTCCCAACACGGTGCGGGTATCGCGCGGGTCGATGACGCCGTCGTCGTAGAGCCGCCCGGACATGAACATCGCCAGCGATTCGGCCTCGATCTGCGCCTCCACCATGGCGCGCATCCCGGCGTCGGCCTCCTCGTCGAACGGCAGGCCCTTGGCCTCGGCGGCGGCCCGGCCGACGATCGAGATGACGCCCGCCAGCTGCGCACCGCCCATCACAGCGGATTTCGCACTGGGCCAGGCGAAGACGAAGCGCGGGTCGTAGGCACGGCCGCACATGCCGTAGTGGCCCGCGCCGTAGGACGCGCCCATCAGCACCGAGATGTGTGGCACCTTCGAATTGGAGACCGCGTTGATCATCATCGCGCCGTGCTTGATGATGCCCCTCTGCTCGTACTCCTTGCCGACCATGTAGCCGGTGGTGTTGTGCAGGAACAGCAGCGGGGTGTTCGTCTTGTTGGCCAGCTGGATGAACTGGGTGGCCTTCTGCGATTCCTCGGAGAACAGCACACCGCGCGCGTTGGCCAGGATGCCGACCGGGTAACCGTGCAGCTCGGCCCATCCGGTGACCAGGCTGCTGCCGTAGAGCGGCTTGAACTCGTCGAAATCCGAGCCGTCCACGATGCGGGCGATCACCTCGCGCGGATCGAACGGGATCTTCAGATCCGACGGCACGATGCCGAGCAGATCCTCCGCGTCGTAGAGCGGCTCGATCACCTCGGCGCGCGGGGCGGGACCCTGCTTGCGCCAGTTCAGCCGCTTGACGATGGAGCGGCCGATGCGGATCGCGTCCTGCTCGTCCACGGCGTAGTAATCCGCCAGGCCGGAGATCCGCGCGTGCATGTCCGCGCCGCCGAGGGATTCGTCGTCGGATTCCTCACCGGTGGCCATCTTGACCAGCGGCGGACCGCCGAGGAACACCTTGGAGCGCTCCTTGATCATCACCACGTGATCGGACATGCCGGGGATGTACGCGCCGCCCGCGGTGGAGTTGCCGAACACCAGCGCGATGGTCGGGATGCCCGCCGCCGACGCCTGGGTGAGGTCGCGGAACATCCGGCCGCCGGGGACGAAGACCTCCTTCTGCGTGGGCAGATCCGCGCCGCCGGATTCCACCAGCGAGATCACCGGCAACCGGTTCTCCCGCACGATGTCGTTGATCCGCAACGTCTTGCGCAGCGTCCACGGGTTCGAGGTGCCGCCGCGCACGGTCGGATCGGGCGCGACGATCATGCACTCGACGCCCTCCACGATGCCGATGCCCGCGATGGTGCTGCCGCCGACGTGGAATTCGCTGCCCCAGCCCGCCAGCGGGCACAACTCCAGGAACGGCGAGTCCTCGTCGACGAGCAGCTCGATGCGCTCGCGCGCGGTCAGCTTGCCGCGCTTACGATGCCGCGCCAGCTTGTCCGGCCCACCGCCCGCGATGGCTTTGGCGAACTCCGCGTCGACCTCGGCGAGCTTGGCCGTCATCGCCTCCGCGGCCGCCTCGTACTCGGGCGCGGCGGTGTCCAAGGTGCTGCGCAAGATGGTCATGACTGGTACCCCAATCGCTTCGCCGCCAGTCCGGTCAGTATTTCGGTAGTGCCGCCGCCGATCCCGAGGATGCGCATATCCCGGTACTGACGCTCGATCTCGGATTCGCGCATGTAACCGAGGCCGCCGAACAACTGGACGGCCTGGTTGGCCACCCACTCGCCCGCTTCCACCGCGGTGTTCTTCGCGAAACACACCTCGGCGATCAGGTCGGTCTCGCCTTCGGCGCTGCGCTGCACCACATCCCGGGTGTAGACGCGGGCCACATCGATCCGACGCGCCATCTCGGTGACCGTGTTCTGCACCGCCTGCCTGCTGATCAGCGGGCGGCCGAAGGTCTCGCGATTGCGCACCCACTCCAGCGTCAGTTCCAGGCAGCGCTGCGCGCTGGAATACGCCTGCACCGCCAAGCCGACGCGCTCGCTGACGAACGCGCCCGCGATCTGGTAGAAGCCGGAGTTCTCCGGGCCGACCAGGTTCTCTACCGGCACCCGGACGTCGACGTAGGACAGTTCGGCGGTGTCGGAGGCCAGCCAGCCCATCTTGTCCAGCTTGCGGCTGACCGTGAAGCCCGGCGTGTCCTTGTCGACGATGAGCAGCGAGATGCCGCCGGAGCCCGGCCCGCCGGTGCGCACCGCGGTGACCACGAAGTCGGCGCGGACGCCGGAGGTGATGTAGGTCTTGGCGCCGTTGACGATGTAGTGGTCGCCGTCGCGGCGCGCGGTGGTGGTGAGGTGCCCGACGTCGGAGCCGCCGCCGGGCTCGGTGATCGCGAGCGATCCGATCTTCTCGCCCGCCAAGGTCGGCTTCACCCAGCGCTCGATCTGCGCGGCGTTGTCCGAGGCGATGATGTGCGGCACGGAGATGCCGCAGGTGAACAGGGAGGCGAACAACCCGCCGGACGCACCGGCCTGGTGCATCTCCTCGCAGACGATCATCGCGTCCACGCCGTCGCCGCCGGAACCGCCCGCGGATTCCGGGAACTGCACGCCGAGCAGGCCGAGTGCGCCCGCCTTCTTGTGCAGCTCGCGCGGGATCTCACCGGCGCGCTCCCAGCCGTCCAGGTACGGCAGGATCTCGCGTTCCACGAATCCGCGCACCGTGGAACGCAATTCGCGTCGTTCCGGCGTTTCCCAGAGTTTCGTCATGTCAGCAGCTCCACTGGAATGTCGAGGTGACGAGACCGCAGCCATTCGCCGAGTCCCTTGGCCTGCGGGTCGAAGCGGGCCTGATAGGCCACACCCTGGCCGAGCAGGCCTTCGATGATGAAGTTCAGCGCCCGCAGATTGGGCAGGACGTGCCGGGTGACGGTCAGCGAAACCACTTCCGGGAGGAGTTCTTTGATGCGCTCCACGGTGAGCGTGTGCACCAGCCAGCGCCATTGCTCGTCGGTGCGCACCCACACACCGATATTCGCGTCACCGCCTTTGTCACCGCTGCGTGCCAGCGCGATGGTTCCCAGCGGCACGCGGCGAGTTTCCCCGGCGGGCAGCGGTTCCGGAGCGGGCGGCTCGTCGACGGCGGCGAGTTCGGCCGTCTCCGTCGCCGGGGCGATCTCGACGCGGGCGCCGTCGGGCAGCACCGCCGTGTGCGGCACTTCGGCGGCGTCGACGAACCCGGGCGTGAACACGCCGTAAGGAGAACCGTTGCCCGGCAAGGTGGTGAAGCTGCACCCCGGATAGCTGGCCAGCGCCAGCTCCACCGCGACGTTGGAGAACGCGCGCCCGACCTTGTTCGGGTCCGGGTCGCGCACCACACAGCGCAGCAGTGCGCTGGCCTGCTCCTCGGTGTCGGCGTCCGGGCGGTCCAGGCGGGCCAAGGTCCAGGTCAGCTCGGACGGTCGGCTCGGCAGCCAGGACTCCAGTTGCCGTTGCGCCAGTTCCGCTTTCGCTTCGATGTCCAGACCGGTGAGCACGAATTCCATCTCGTTGCGGAAACCGCCGAGGGTGTTCAGCGAGACCTTGAGCCGGGACGGCGGGGCCTCACCGGTGACGCCGCTGATCCGCACCCGGTCCGGGCCGTCCTGGTCGAGCCGGATCGTGTCCAGGCGGGAGGTGACGTCGGGCCCGGCGTAGCGCGCTCCCTGGATCTCGTACATGAGCTGGGCCTCGACCGTGTCGACGGTGACCGCGCCGCCGGTGCCCGCGTGTTTGGTGATGACGCTGCCGCCGTCGGCGCGGATCTCCGCGATCGGGAAACCCGGCCTGCCCAGATCGGCGAGCTCGGTGAAGAAGGCGTAGTTGCCGCCGGTGGCCTGGGTGCCGCACTCGATGACATGCCCGGCCACCACCGCGCCGGCCAGGCGGTCGTAATCCGTTCGACTCCAACCGAAGTGCGCGGCGGCGGGGCCGACGATCACCGAAGCGTCGGTGACCCGGCCGGTGACCACGATGTCCGCGCCCGCGTTCAGGCATTCGACGATGCCCCACGCGCCGAGGTAGGCGTTGGCGGTCAGCGGCGCGCCGAAGCCGAGGTCACCGGCGCGCGAGAGGAGGTCGTCGCCCTCGACGTGCGCGATCTTGGCGTCCAGTCCGAGGTCGGCGGCAACCTTGCGCAGACGCTGCGCCAGACCGGCTGGGTTCAGGCCGCCCGCGTTCGCCACGATGCGCACGTTGCGTTCGAGCGCCAGCCCGAGGCAGTCCTCGATCTGCTTGACGAAGGTCTTGGCGTAGCCGAGGTCCGGGTCCTTCATCCGGTCCCGGCCGAGAATCAGCATGGTGAGTTCGGCGAGATAGTCGCCGGTGAGGACGTCGAGCTGTCCCCCTTCCAGCATCTCGCGCATGGCGCCGAGCCGGTCGCCGTAGAAGCCGGAACAGTTGCCGATCCGGAGCACGTCCGGGTCGGCGGCCAGCATACTCATCAGCGGGAATGCCTCCTGTACGGCGAACCGTCAGGATGAGCCGCATGCCGCACCCGTGAAGTCCGCGTTCCGCGACCAGCATCACACCGGGGCCAGAAAAAAGCAAGCATGCGTGCTTGTTAATTGCCGACCCGCCGCCCCGGCCACCGGGAGACCGAGTGGACTGGAGCAAGATGGCACCGTGTCCAGCGACGTCACCGTGATCGTTCTGTTCGCCCTGGCGGGCTTCCTGCTCGGCGGCGTTTACACCACCTGGAGGACGGCCCGGCCGCTGTCCATCGCGCTCGCCGTCTGCGCCGCCCTCGCGGCGGGCGGCGCGCTGGCCTGGTGGCTCGGATAGATCGAGTGGAGAGGCGGCCGCTCAGCCCCTCGACAACCGGAAGATTCGCAGGTCCTCAGGGACACCGTTGAGTGGCGCCGCGAAGAAGCTGCGGCGATACGGCTTGGCCGCCAAGCCCAGCTCCGCCAGCGTCTCCGGCCGCAGCCCCTGGAGCGTGGCCTCCGACAGCATGGTGTTGCCGTTGCCGCCCGCCTCCATGACCCGGGCCGCGATGGTGACGTCCACCCCGAGCCAGTCGCCCCCGATCTCACGCGGGGAACCGGTGTGCAAACCGATCCGCATCTGCGGGGTATAGCCGCGCACCTGCACGTCGGCCAGGTTGCGCTTGGCGGTCACGGCGGCGCGCACCGCCCGGTCGGCCGAAGGGAACACCGCCATGACCCCGTCGCCCATGCGCTTGACCACGTGGCCGCCCCGCTCGGCGATCGGCGGCTCGATGGCCTTGGCCACCTTGCGCAGCAGTTCCAGGGTGGCCTCGTCACCGGCCGACAGCGACCAGCGCGAGAAGGCCACCAGATCGGTGAACATGACAGTTACTTCTTGGCTACCTTTACCGCGTCCCATCCGCTCCAACGCGGCCTGCCAGACCTGCAAGGCGCCGAAGCCGATCTCCCGCGCGGCGCTCGGTGCGTCGCCGACCAGTTTGTCCGCCGCGCGCGCGACCGCTCGCGCCCCGCCGGGCCCGGAAACCGACAGCGGGTCGCCGAAAGCGGGATCACCCGGCAACTGCTGCCGCGCCTTGCGCAGCACGCCGATCAGGTCCGCCCGCTGATTCGCCGCGCTCACCAGCCCGGATATCTGGCCACGACGTAACCCGCCGGAACGGCGGGGAGCAGCGTCCGGATCGGACGGCTCCAACGGAATGACCACCTCGGGCGGTCCCCCTCCTTCGGCCTCCGGCCCCGACCCTGGCTCGGCGCCGCCGGAAGGTGTTTCATGCACGCCCCGAGGGTATCTCAGCCGATCCGACGTCGGCAGGTTACCGATCATCACCATGTGCCACCTCCGCTGCGAACCTCAGCGAGCACACCGTCGGGCCCGGCATTGGATAACGAGCTGGTTGCTGCACCGAGGCTACTCGGGCGAGAAGGGGTCTCGGAACCGGCAAGCGGCATAGTTTCCTCGATGTTCACACGCACGATCGGCCCGGCGCGAGGGGTTCGCACCGGGCCGATCAGGGCACCGTCCGCCGGGCAGTGACGGGCGGTGGGGGGAGCGCCGGACCTCCCGACAAGGTCGGCGCACCGTCAACCCGAGTGGCGAGGGAAGGCGACTCGGGTCGTCAAGGGAACTCGTCTCAAGCGTCGCGCTGGTTCACCACGACCAGCGACGCGCCGAAGACGATCGCGACGAAGACGGTGAAGTACAGCAGGCTGCCCCAGGGTCCCCAGTGCCAGTTGGCCGTGGACGGGGAGGCGCTCATGAAATGGTTCGCGTTCGCGAACGGCAGGAACGGGGTGACATTGCGCCCGAAGCTGCCGAACGCACCGAGCAGCCCCTCGATGAGCAGCGGCCACAGCACGATCAGCGAGATCGCGGCGGCGGATTGCCGCACCAGCACGCCGACGCCGACCGCGAGGACGACGCACAGGAACGCGTAGATCGGGATGGAGTAGACCTCACGCCAGTCGGCCGCGCTGGACAGCGTGAGCGCCGCGCCCGCGTCCGGCCCGCTGATCGCCTTGGCCACCACGTAGGCGACGAACGCCAAGGCGATGGTCAGCAGCGCGCCGTACACGCTGACCAGCCCAGCCTTGGTCAGGACGACCTTGGCCCGGTGCGGCGTCGCCTGGAACGTCGTCCGGATGATGCCGAAGCGGTATTCGCTGGTCACGGTCAGGGTGGCCATGATCATCAGGACCATCACGCCGAAACCGCTGATCCCGGCCACCGCGGTGGAGACCGTCAGGTCGATCGCGCCTTCCTTGCCGTAGGACGCGCGCGCCACCGAGGCGAGCAAAGCGGCCATGCCCAGCGCGAGGGCAATGACGATCGCCGAGCACCACCAGGGCGACCTGGTCGAGGTGAGCTTGATTCGTTCCGCTGCCAGCACGCCCATCAGAGCGCACCTCCCATCACCTGATCGAAGCCTTCGCCGTGGTACTCCACCGCGCCGCCGGTCATCCGCATGAACGCCTCTTCCAGCGACGCGCGCTGCGGGGCCAGCTCGAACAGCGTGATGCTGTTCTCGCCCGCGAGCTTGCCCACCGCGTCACTGGAGACGCCCGCCACCATGAGCGCGGGGCCGTCGGCACTCGCGCCGTCCTCCCGGACGGTCATGCCGTTGGAGGTGAGCACGCTGCGCAGCTGGTCGAGTTGCGGGCTGCGCACCCGGACCGTCTGCTCCGAGGCGCGTTCGATGAACTCCTGGGTGGTGGAGTCCGAGATCAGCTTGCCGCGCCCGATCACAACCAGGTGCTCGGCGGTCTGCGCCATTTCCGACAGCAGATGGCTGGAGACCAGCACCGTGCGGCCCTCGGCGGCCAGCCGCTGCATGAAGCGGCGGATCCACAGGATGCCCTCCGGGTCGAGCCCGTTCACCGGCTCGTCGAACAGCAGCACCTCCGGGTCGCCCAGCAGCGCGCCGGCCAGGCCGAGCCGCTGCGACATGCCGAGCGAGAAGCCGCCCGCCGACTTGCCCGCCACCTCGGACAGGCCGACCAGCCGCAGCACTTCCTCCACCCGGGACTTGGCGATGTCGTTGGAGGCGGCCATCCACTCCAGATGAGCCCGCGCCGACCGGTTCGGATGCACCCACTTGGCGTCCAGCAGCGCCCCGACGGTGCGCAGCGGATGGTCCAGCTCGTGGTACGGCCTGCCTTTGATCAAGGCGGTGCCCGCGGTGGGCTTGTCCAAGCCGAGGATCATGCGCATGGTGGTCGATTTGCCCGCGCCGTTCGGCCCGAGGAACCCCGTTACCTGCCCGGGGCGAACGGTGAAGGTCAGATCCTGCACCGCTACGGTCTGCCCGTAGTGCTTGGTGAGGCCTTTCAGCTCGATCATGCCGCCCAGCATTCCGCAAATCGCGGGCGCGCGCGTCGGTAATTAGTGCCGAGTGGGATCATCCTCGAGGATGAGGGGATGGAATAGGGCACCCCTAGCTTGAGTTTTAACCTCTGGGCTGGGTTTTCAATACCCCGGGTGATCATGGGTGAAGCCCTTGGTTGATCATGTCTCCTTGCGACAGAAAGACTTTCGATAACCAAGGGCTTCGG